>CAKZQV010000212.1 GCA_937141895.1 uncultured Verrucomicrobiota bacterium | reverse complement strand
TGGGCAATCTCACGCCCGACGGCTTTTCCGAGTTCGTATTGTTCGTGGGTGGTGGTGTGCGGTCCGAGTACACCGATGTGCAGGTTCCTGTTTTCCTTTTTCATGTGAAGGAGTGTTAAGCTTTAGGTTTTAAGTTTCAAGGAGAATGGCTTAGTCTGCCTGTAGATTATGAACGGATGGATCAGGCAGTTGGGGGGATTGATTTGTGCATGCTTTTGCGCAGGGGCTGTGCTGTCGGCGGGCGAGCCCAACGAAGTCGAGTATAAGGTGCGCATTAAGGGTGCGCGTGATAATGCCGTGAAGCGGGCGGTTAAAGAGTCGGCCCGGACCTATATGATGCGTAAACGTCCGCCTTCAACGTACGGCCAGCTTCGCCGCCGGATGGAGAAGGATGTTCCATTGATCGAAACCATTCTTGAAGCGAATGGCTATTATGATGGTTCGGTGACGATGGATCTGAATCTGGAGGAGTCACCGGTTCGAGTCTATATCCGGCTGGACCAGGGTGAACAGTATCGTTTTCGGACGGTTGATATTCAGTTTGTAGACAATGACGATGAACGGCTGAATAAGATTAAACCGACGATTCGTCGAAAAAACAAAGTGGTGGCCACGGATGTTTTTAATGAGCAGCAGCGAATTATCGAACAGTTGGCGCGACGGGGTTATCCGTTTGGGGTTTTGACTCGCCGGGATGTGGAGATTGATCGCGAAAATCAGGTGGTGGACCTTATGCTTGAGTTTGATCCGGGGCCCCTGGCTTTTTTCGGTCCGGCGAAGGTGAACGGTCTGGAGAAGATTCCGGATAAGTATATTCACCGGCAGATTCCGTGGAATGAGGGCGCGCGGTATGACGCCCAGCTGGTGCACGATTTTGAGACGCGACTGTTGAGTGCCGGCCAGTTTGGTTCGGCCCGGGTAACGCCGCAGCAAGCGGGGAGCGGAACCAATGCAATTCCGATGAATATTTCGTTGAATGAACGTGCGATGCGGACGGTTCGCTTGGGGGTGAATTATTCGGACATCGGCCCGGGAGGCCGGATCGATTGGGAGCACCGGAATCTATTCGGCGGCGGAGAGCGGTTCGAGACGTCGCTGAGTGGCTCGCCGATTGAGATTGAATGGGAAGGCCGGCTGATTCGGGCGGGCTTTCTGGATGGCCGCCAATCGTTGGTGCTGGATGTTAACGCCGGTCAGGAAATGCCGGATGCGTATGATGCCAAACGTGCGGTTGGAACAGCGATGGTGCTTCGGGATTTTAATCCGAATATTCAGGCCGGGCTCGGCATGGGGTACAGCTATTCCTTGGTGGAGCAGTTTGATATGAGGGATCGCTTCGCCTATGTGCTCTTTCCGGTGCAGGCGGTTTTTGATTATCGGGATGACCGGTTGAATCCACAGCGCGGGGGGCAGCTGTTCGGCCAGACTTCGTGGTATGAGGATACTCAGGGATTTGATTCTTTTCTGAAATCGCAGGCTGAGGCGCGGAAATATTTCATGCTCTGGCGGGAGATTCATCTCTCATCCGCTTTTCGTCTGACTCTGGGCAGTATTGATGGCGCGGACGTGGCGGGGATTCCGGCGGACGAACGGTTTTATGCCGGGGGCGGCGGATCGATTCGTGGATATGAATATCAGTCGGTGGGCCCCAAGCTCAACGGTACCCCGACGGGAGGGGACAAGCTGTTGGAATTTTCGGCGGAACTGCGCGTGCAACCGGGTACCCGTCTGGGCTATGTGGCCTTCATCGATGGGGGCACGGTGTACAATGATTTGACGAGTGACGACGCGAACCGAGCACTTCGCTATGGTGCGGGGCTGGGTTTGCGTTGGTTTACGGGGATCGGCCCGCTGCGCGCGGATTTGGCGTATCCGCTCAATCCGGATGATACCCAGAAGGAGAGGCTTCAGTTTTATATTTCGTTGGGGCAGGCGTTTTGATGAGAAAAAGAAGATCCATCGTTTTTAAAGTCCTGTTGATCTTGGCGATAGTGCCGTTGCTGCTGTTTGGTTTTATTCAGACTCCGCCGGGCAAGGCGATGCTGGCATCGGGGCTTTCATCCGCTTTGAGCTCCGGCGAACAGACCATTACCATCGACACGATCACGGGGTGGATTCCTGGTAAGGTTACGGTCCAGAAGCTGGAAGTGGGCGATGCAGAAGGGGTCTGGATTACGGCATCTGATCTGCACTGCCGCTGGATGATCAGAGAATTGTTTAATGAGCGAATCCGTTTGAAGAAACTAAGTGCCGGGGAAATTATATGGCACCGTTTTCCAAAGAGTGGAAAGAAGGACGCGGGGCGGAGCCAACGGTCTGACGGGTTCCAACTGTTGGAATTTCGTCTGGATGGACTCTCGATCAATTCCCTGAAACTCGAAAAAGGGGTGGCCGGTCTGCCGCTGGAATATGCGGTGCACTCTGGGGGAATCAAATATCTGACGACCGGTCATCTGGAGGGTGAGCTGGAGGTTAGCGGCGATGCAAAAGGCTGGGTTGAACTGGAGGCGGAGCTGACTGGGCAGGAAACAGACCAACTGCAGGTGAAAGCCAATCTCGACGAGATGGTTCGTCCCACATTTGGGTTGGATTATCTGGCCGGTAAAGCCGAGGCCTCGATCAATGCAAAGGGCGTCACGGCCATACTGGCGCTGGACCTGGTTCATGCCGGGCAGGAGGGGCGGCTTTCATCGAGGCTGCGTTTTCAGGATCGGATGCTCAACCTTCAGCAGGTGCAGTATGCCAGTTCCGATTATGCGTTGCAGGGCGATGTGGCACTCAGTTTTTCCAAGGGTTCCATAGGGGTTGCGCTTGATTCTACCTTCATTGATGTCCAGACCAACCGATACGACTTGCGGGGCATAGCGCAGGTGGTTAGCAGTAATCGGCAGTGGGGAGTGAATCTCGAAAAACTGGAAGTCAAAGCGCGGGATTCGGTTTCGTTTAATCTGGCCGGAACCGTCGATGCGAATCAGGTGAATCTGAGTGGAACATTGGCTGAAATGGATGTCGGCGCGTTTCCAATGTCTGGAAGTTCGAATTTTACGGGCAGGGTGAACGGCTCCATTGCGGTGACGGGTTCGTTGGAAGCGCCGTCGGTTGAGGCCGAGGTGACGGTGCGCGGTTTGGCCAGTGTTCAGGATGCGCTGGATGAACTTCCGGAACTGGATTTCCGGGTGCAGAGCGGTATTGGCGCTGGGCGTCTGTTTGCGGAAACGTCGATCACCAATTATACACGGGGCCATCTAGATACTGCAGTTGAAATGCCGTGCACATTTTCGCTGCTGCCGCTCAAATTTAAACCTGAGCCGGCGGCGCTAAGTGCCGAGGTGGATGCGGATCTGGATCTGGCTATTTTTAACCGACTCGCGGTTTTTCAGAATGAGTTGATCGGTGGTCAGCTACAGTCGAAGGTGAAGGTTGAGCACCGAAAACCGTCCGGCTATCTGCGTATTCATCAAGGACGCTATGAGCATTTTGACCTAGGCGTGGTTTTTCGTGATTTTAATGCCGATTTTGAGGCGACGGATGAAGGGTTTAATGTTGTGAGAGCCTCTGCCTCGGGATCGGGTGATGGTTCGGTGACTATGACGGGTGGATTCGATCGCCGTGGACTGGGCCTTCAGCTCGATTTTAACAATGCTTGGTTTCTACAACGGGATGAGGTGGAAGCGCAGATTTCCGGTGAACTGACCGTTGAGGGATCGATCTTCCGTCCTGATGTGGCGGGAGCGCTTACGATTGACCGAGCAGAGATTCTGCTCGATAATATCGCGCGTAAACCGCCTCCGGTGCTGACGGATTATGATCGTTCGGAAACGAATCGTGTGGTGCACGTGAAGCGTAAAGAGCGATCGGTTTATCCGGTGGGGCTGGATATTACGTTGGACCTGCCGGATCAGATTTTTGTGAATGCCTCGATGATTGAAGCTGTGCTGGGAGGAAAGTTACATCTAGTGGATACCCCGCGGGGCGTATCGGTGCGGGGCATTATTGAACCGCGGCGGGGCTTTGTGAGTTTTATAGGCAAAAAGTTTAGATTCACGGAAGGGCAGATTGTGCTGGATGGATCCATTCCGAACGTGGCTACTTTGGATAACCTGACGGCGGAATATTCGCGGCGCGATGTCACGGCCCGGCTGATTTTGAATGGTCCGGCGAATGATCCACGGTTTCGGTTGGAATCAACACCGGCCATGCCCGAGGATGAGGTGCTCTCACACGTACTGTTCAACCGGGATACCCATTCGATATCTCCATGGCAGGCAGTGCAGATTGCCACAGCGGCTCGGCAGTTATCAGGTGGTTGAATCGGTCCGGGCTTTATGTATCAGATTCGCCGAGCCATCGGCGTGGATACGCTGGAGTGGCGCGAGGCCGAGGCGGCCGGAGAGGCGTCGTCGGTGGCAGCGGGCAAATATCTGACCTCGGGATTGTATGTTGAAGTCAACCAAACGCTGGATTCCCAGTCCGAAATGGGATTCACGGCGGAGCTTGAGCTGACGCGCCACTTCTCGGTGGAGACCTATACCGGCCCTCAAATGCGGCCGGGTATTGGGGTGAACTGGCGGAATGATTACTGAAATAGCCCCTGTTTTCAGTCCTAATGCTTATTCCATAAAATACGTACAAGTATTTCCTTAAATGTGACTTGACGGGTTAAACTGTCATGATTATACATGATAAAAATTATAACGAATTCACAGTTTGACTGGAGACAAAAATGAAATTGTCAACTAAAGGACGCTATGCAACGCGCATACTGCTCTGTATTTCTCGACTACAGGGAGATCAGCCTGTACCGAAAAAACGAATTGCCGAGCAGGAAGGTATTTCCACAGATTATATCGAGCAGATTATTGTGCCGCTGAAAAATGCAGGTCTGGTGAACAGTGTTCGCGGTCTTCGTGGCGGTTTCCGCCTGGCGAAAGATCCTGCCGACATTACGGTTTACGATATTCTGGCCGCATCTGAAGGCGATATCAACCTAGTTGGCTG
>CAKZQV010000211.1 GCA_937141895.1 uncultured Verrucomicrobiota bacterium | reverse complement strand
TGCTTTGCGTTCCTTTGCGGTTAATAAACCCGTTCATGCAACATGCGGGTTAGCCGGAAATGTCAGGTGCGCTTTCATTTCAGGAAAATTCAGTTTTCTATTTCGGAAAGCTCACGCAGACCAGACTACGAAATCGCGTAGTATTCGGCCTGTTGAAGATAAGATACATTTTTGGTTCATGAATCGTAAGACTCAAGGTGGGTTGTGGTGCCGATTTACCATTAATAAATGGCTGAATTCGACCGAGGTCAACGATGTGAATATTTTGCGCATGGATTTAAAAATGAAATAACATGATACTGGTTACAGTTGTTGGATATATGCTAACGTTTTGAAAAGAAAGGTGGAGGAGAATTCGGATGAAAAAACCTTTTAAAAAAGAAAATCGTGTCTCTAAAGGCGCTCCTAGTGGTTTTGTGATCAGCCTGATGGTACACGCGGCCGCCTTCGTTTTGGCGGGTGCTTTTGTCGTTTTCACCGTGAGTCAAAAGGAAGAAAAGAAGTTTGTTCCACCCAAGCCCGTTGACCGTCCGAAAATGAAGCTGAAAAAGCCGAAGGTAAAGGTAAAGAAAAGTGCCAAGCCTAAATCAACTTCCCGCATCGTGACCAAAGTGCAGCAACCGAATATGCCCGATATTCAACTTCCGGAGATGAGCGGAATGGGCGGAGGCTTCGGCGAAGGAGATATTGCCGGATTTGACATCACACCGGATCTTGGAGCGCTAACGCCATTCGGTGCAAAATTGAACACGGGCAGTGAGCTGCAGGGGACGTTCTATAACTTCAATCGGAACCGTAGGGGGACCGGTGTTTCGATGTCTCCAGGTGAGATGGTCGAGCTTGTCTATGAGTTTATGAAAAAGGGCTGGAACAAGTCGGTTTTATCGCGCTATTTCCGGTCGCCGGAAACGTTGTATACACCGACCATTTGTGTTCCAACCACGATGTCAGAAATTGCTCCGGAGGCGTTTGGAATGAAAGATGCCGAAGGCTATTGCTGGGGGGTACATTACACCGGTCAAATCGTCTATCCCGAGGATATCCGCTTCCGTTTCTGGGGAGTGGGCGACAAGATCTTGGGTGTGAACGTAGACGGAGAAACGGTGTTGATCTGTGCGTATAAAAATGATGACCGGGCCACATTTGCCACGGTTTGGTCGACCAGTGATTCAAAAGACAACATCTACTATTTTGGTGAGCATCGCGCTCGGCCCAGCGACTGGATTGAACTGAAGGCCGGGGTGCCCAAGGATATTGAGGTTTTCCTGGGCGATACCAATGGCGGTTTGGTTTACCATATGTTGAGTGTTGAAGTGGAAGGCGTGGATTACCCCTTGGACCGCGGCGGTGGAGGTCCAACGTTCCCCGTCTTCCGGACCGCCGAGATTCCTCGCGATATGCAGGATGTAATCTACTCGAACCTTTATCCCGGAGATACATGCCTCACCAACGGCCCGATCTTTAACGACTTTGCTTCGGTCGGCCCCTCCGATGCGGTGGCATCGACTGGGCCGGAACCGCAGATCGAGCTCAAGGAATCACCGACGAAAGATTATTCAGACATACGGGTCTGGACGAATCTCGACGGAAAGACGATCGAAGCAAAATATCGCACGGTCATGGGACAACAGGTGATTGTGGAAAATCTGAAAGGTAAGCAACAGAAACTACCGTTGGATCAATTATCTGAAGCCGATCGTGAGTTTATCGAATTTGCATCGCCGCCTACGCTGGACCTCAACTTTTTCAAGAAAAGTAACCAGGTTCCAAATCCTCCGGTATCTCCATGGGTTAATCCTAACCAGCGTCCATTGCAAATCTTCGATTTTACCTTTGGGGCGCGCGTCAAGCAGGCATCATCCGGGGACTATAACCGCAAATTGGTCGTTGAATTTACGGCGGTGGGTGAAGAGCTAGAGGGTGATAACTTTGTCCTCCTGGATCGTCAAAGTTCAGAGTTTATGCTGACGGCAGAAAACAAAAAATCGCATGAAATTATGGGCGATCCGGTAAGGCTGATGAAAATTGCCTATCGTGATTCAGCTCCTGTGCGCGGCACGAAATATGGCGGGTATCTGGTCACGGTAAAGGATGAACGAGGCCATATTATCGCCTATGATGCATCGCATGAGTTTTTCTATGAAAACCTCGCAGATTTCGAAAAACTCAAGCCGAACAACCACTTTGACAGGGAGTGCAAGCGAACGATTCCTGCGCGCCCGACAGAGGACAGCCGCGGGCCGGGAGCAGTAAACGGGAATTAACAGCTAGGGCTGAAAATATCCTAAGAGAACGAATGTTAATTTCGCCTCGAAGGTCCGCTGACCAGGAGTTTCCCTCCTCTTTTCTTCTGGTCTCGGCCTTCGAGGTTTTTTTGATAAATGAAAAGGGTGAGGCTTGGATACTGCACGGCTGTGCCCAAGTATTAGCGAGTTTTACAAAGCCGACCCTTAGAGTGCTCACTTCAACCTACCTATCTTTTACTTAACTTCCAGCCTCGGCTTATCGAATACCGTTCAGGAGAATAGGCCCTCGCACTTCTACGCGAACGGACTCGATTCCTGTTTTGTTTTTTGATGTATATCAAAATAATGTAATTGTCAGGTCTCCACCGTTGAGATCGTTTATTGGGTCGGTGAAGGTGGAAGACCAAATTTTTGATGAGAAGGCATATATGAAACGTTTGAGTGTGGGTTTGATTCTGGCTCTATTTTTGGTGCTCCGGATCGGGGCAGAGTCGTTGGAGCATCAATTTAAAAATCCGCCGGAGCAAAGCCGTCCGTGGTGCTACTGGTATTGGATCAGTAATCATATCTCGAAAGAAGGGGTAACCAAAGATCTGGAGGCGATGGCGGAAGTCGGTATCGGTACGGCGCTGATTGGGAATCAATATTTTGCCGGGCAGGAAGGGCCGGTTTCCATGCTGAGTGAGGCGTGGTGGGATATCACCGTTCACGCCGTTCGGGAAGGGAAGCGATTGGGTGTTGATATCGGCCTGTTTAATTCTCCGGGTTGGAGTCAGTCGGGCGGCCCCTGGGTCAAGCCGGAGCAAGCGATGCGCTATATCGTTTCAACGGAAACCCGTGTGACCGGCCCGCGAAACTGGGATCAGGTGCTGCCGAAACCTGACGGCGATTTTCAGGATGTAGCCGTTTTGGCCGTGCCGGTATCAAAAGCTGCTGAAAAATCGTTATCATCGAGACACCCTAAAATCACGGCCGTTCCAACCATTGGAAATGTCGAGAAGCTTGTAGATGGAGATCCGGACACGTCGGCCTCCCTTAATTTGAGCAAGGGCGGGGAGCAGTCGATAGAGCTCAGGGTGGACCGTTCGTTTGAAGCGCGAACCTTTATTCTGACTCCTGGTGATGCTTACTTTCTTTCGAAGGTTACGATTGAGGCATGGGTGGATGGTGCGTATCGCGTACTGCGCGAGGGCAACTATGACCGCAGAAAAAACAGTGCGGATGTCGGCCCGATGCCGCGTGGCCCCGTGTATATCTCCGTTCCGCCGACTGCATCGAATCGGTTCCGCCTTCGGTTTAATTCGAAAAGCGCCGCACGCGGGAAGGGGGGGCATGCGCTGGCAGAAATTGAAATCCTGTCCGCACCGCGGGTCGAGTATGCGGTCGAAAAACAGCTCGGAAAAATGCACCCGACGCCCGCTCCG
>CAKZQV010000210.1 GCA_937141895.1 uncultured Verrucomicrobiota bacterium | reverse complement strand
CCGACATCACGGTGGGTTCGGCCATGAACAAGCTGATCAACCGCAAACCGGGTATTTGTATTGCGAATATCGGCGATGCTTCCATGGGCTGCGGTCCGGTATACGAAGGGATCTGGATGGCAGCGATGGACCAGTATGTTGAACTCTGGGATAAAGAGTTCGGACATCCGCCGGTCATGATCAATATCATGAACAACCAATACGGCATGGGCGGCCAGACCGTGGGTGAAACCATGAGCTACAAATACGCAGCCCGTATCGGTGCTGGTATCAATGCCGACCAGATGCATGCGGAACGTGTAGACGGCTACAACCCGTTGGCGGTTGCCGATGCGACCGAACGTAAGAAAAAAGTTCTCGAAGACGGCAAGGGCCCGGTTCTGCTCGACATCATTACCTACCGTATGTCGGGTCACTCTCCGTCCGACGCATCCTCCTATCGCTCGAAAGAAGAGATGGAAATGTGGGAAGCCGCGGACTGCGTTCGTTCGTTCGGTGAATACCTCATCGAAAACGGTGCGATGACTGAGGCCGATGCTGAAGCCATGAAGGCGAAGATTGTGGCCAAGGTTTCCAAGGCCATGAAGCTGTCTATTGATGAATCGGTTTCACCGTATTCCGACATCAACCTGATTGAAAAGGTGATGTACTCCAACGGTAAGGTTGAAAAGTTTGACGACCGCGAGCCGGAACTGCTTGAGAAAGTTGAAGATAACGCCCGCGTTAAAAAGCTGAAACGCAAGCAGCGCTATGCGTTCGATGAAAAAGGCGCTCCATATAAAGCCAACCAGCTTTACACCTACCGTGATGCGATCTTTGAAGCGATGGTTCATCGTTTTTCCATCGACCCGACCATGATTGCCTACGGCGAAGAAAACCGCGACTGGGGCGGGGCGTTTGCCTGCTACAATGGTCTGACGGAACTGCTGCCTTACCATCGTCTGTTCAACTCACCGATCTCCGAAGGCGGTATCGTAGGTACAGCCTGCGGTTACGCGCTGAGTGGTGGTCGTGTGGTGGCTGAGCTGATGTACTGCGACTTCATGGGCCGTGCCGGAGACGAAATCTTTAACCAGATTTCCAAATGGCAGTCCATGTCCGCCGGCATCCTGAAAATGCCGCTGACGCTGCGTGTTTCCGTGGGGAACAAATACGGTGCTCAGCACTCGCAGGACTGGACCGCCATGGTGAACCATATCCCGGGTCTGAAAGTCTACTATCCGGCAACCACCAACGATGCCAAGGGTATGCTTAACCTCGCGCTGGCCGGAACCGACCCGGTGATCTTCTTTGAATCGCAGAAAACCTACGGCGTAGGCGAACTGTTCGAAAAAGATGGGGTTCCAGAAGGCTACTTCGAAACCGAAGAAGGCGAACCAGCCGTACGTACTCAGGGTAAAGACCTGACGCTCATCACCCTCGGTCCGGTACTGTACAGCGGCATGAAGGTTGTGGATGAGATGAAGGAAAAATACGGCATGGAAGTTGAACTGATCGACCTCCGTTTCGTTAACCCGCTGAACTACGACAAGCTGGTTGAGTCCATCAAGAAAACCGGTCGTGTGGTTCTGGCTTCCGACTCGGTTGAGCGTGGCTCCTGCCTGCACAACATTGCGGCGAACCTGACGACCCTCTGCTTCGATTACCTCGATGCTCCGCCGGTGGTTATCGGCGCGAAAAACTGGATCTCTCCGGCGGCTGAAATGGAAACCGACTACTTTCCGCAGGCGAGCTGGATAATCGATGCAATTCACGAACGCATCCTGCCGCTGCCGGGTCACGTAGTTGAACACAACTACACCAATGGCGAGCTGCAGCGTATTGCCCGTCTCGGTGTGTAAAGGCTAACAAGTAATCCGTAATACGTAACAAAAACGCGTATTACGGATTACAAAACCAGAGGTTTAACTATGGCATATGCTGATCTAAATGCACCTACGGTCGAAGCCCGGCTCGCGGCCGTCCGCGCCCTTGGCGAAGACGCCATCAAGCAAGGCGTCGAGCAGACGGAAGAAGTAAACAATCACGTTCACTCCATCTACTCGTTCAGCCCTTATTCCCCGACAATGATCGCGGTCAAAGCCGCTGAGGCGGGACTGCGAACGGTTGGAATCATGGACCATGATTCCGTCTCCGGAGCTGCGGAATTTCTGGAAGCGGCCAAAGTGGTCAATATGGCCGGTACGGTGGGCTGTGAAATCCGTGTAAACATGGATGACACCATCATGCAGGGCCGCAAAACCAATAACCCGGATGAACCGAACATTACTTACATCGCATTCCACGGAATTCCCGCGGATAAGATCGATGAGGTTAAAAAGTTCCTCGCACCGATTCACGAGGCTCGCATTCGTCGCGACCGCAAAGAAGTCGAGCGCCTGAACCGCGTGCTCGAAGAGCGTGGCGCACCGACGTTGGATTTCGACCAGGACGTCATGCCGATCTCGAAAGCGGATGAAGGCGGATCGATCACCGAACGTCACATCCTCTATGCGTTGTCACTCAAGCTGATTGAACAATGCGGTAAAGGACAGGCCTTGGTGGACTTCGTCGAAAACCAGATGGGCATTGCGCTTAAGGGTTCGCTCAAGGACGTGCTGCTGCAGGAATATAACCCGCACTATGCCTACGACCTGCTCGGCGCCTTTAAATCGCAACTGGTACCGGAATTTTTCCTGCAATCTTCCTATGAAGAGTGCATCACGGTGTATCGTGCGGTTGAATTTGCCAACAGCATCGGTGCCATCCCGGCCTATGCCTACCTCGGCGACGTCAGTGAATCACCGACCGGCGACAAAAAAGCGGAAAAATTCGAAGATGAATTCCTGGATGATCTGATTCCTGAACTTTCGATGATCGGCTTCCAGGCGATCACCTACATGCCGCCGCGGAACACCCGCGAGCAGCTGGCCCGTCTGCAGAAGCTCTGTAAAGAACATGGACTGATGGAGATCAGCGGTGTAGACATCAACAGTTCGCGTCAGTCGTTTAACTGTCCGATTCTGCTTGAGCCGGAGTTTGCTCACCTAGCCGATGCGGCCTGGGCGCTGATTGCGCACGAAAAGCTGGCGGCACAGGATCCGAAACTGGCGTTGTTTAATTCGGAAAACCCGATGGGCTCGCTGTCGATCGATGACCGAATTGCAAAATATGCAGACATTGGAAAACGTATGGACCATTCCCAACCTGAAAAGGCGATTGAATTAATATGAATACACACGAAATTGCACCTCTGCTAAGAGGGCTGTCTTTTGACGGCGAAAAGGGCGCGATTGTTGTCGCCCGCGAAACGATTGAAAATCCGGCGCTCACCTGCACCGCAGACGAGCTCGCCAATGAATACCGCGAAGGCCTCCGCTCCGTTATGGTGAAGGATGTCGGCGGTTTCCTGCTCGGCGAAGACTATGACGACGCTGTGAACGGAACAGCTGACGCGCAGAAAGTGATCGGCCGCGCCGCCGTTGTGAACAACAAGGTATGCGTGGTCACCGGCGGAGCCCAGGGCTTCGGCGAAGGGATTGTACGTGAACTGATTGCCAACGGTGCGATCGTCTTCATTGCCGACCTTAACGTAGACGGCGCAAAAGCGCTGGCTGAATCGCTCAATGCTGAAACCGGCCGCACCAAAGCATTTGGTGTCGGCGTGAACGTCATGGACGAAGAGTCTGTGAAAGGCATGATTGAAGAGGTCGTGGCAACCGTCGGCGGAATCGACCTGTTTGTTTCCAATGCCGGTGTGCTGAAAGCCGGTAGCGTGAAAGAAATGACGCTCAAGGACTTCGAGTTCGTGACCGACGTCAACTACATCGGGTTCTTCCTCTGCACCAAGTATGTATCTCCCGTGATGGAAATCATGAACAAACCGTCCGGCAAATACTACACCGACATCTGCACCATCAGCTCCAAATCGGCGCTGGAAGGGTCCAACAAAAACGGTGCCTATGCCGGTTCCAAATTCGGATCCGTCGGCCTCGTGCAGAGCTTCGCGAAAGAACTCGTTGCGGACAACACCAAGGTGAACACCGTATGTCCGGGCAACTTCTTCGACGGCCCGCTCTGGTCTGATCCGGAACGCGGTCTGTTTGTTCAGTACCTCAACACCGGAAAAGTACCCGGTGCGGAAACGCTCGCGGATGTGAAAGCGTTTTACGAAGGACAGGTTCCGATGAACCGCGGCTGCGATCCGGTCGACGTGACCCGTGCGGTCATGTATACGGTGGAACAGAAATATGAAACCGGTCAGGCCGTCCCCGTAACCGGCGGGCAAGTCATGTTAAACTAGGAAAGTGCGAACAACGAATTCGCTTAACACTTAAAACCTAAAACTTAAAACAGGTGAAACCTATGAAAACTAAAGCAGTAAGATTATACGGCGAAAAGGATCTGCGTCTGGAAGAGATTGATCTTCCGGCGATCAAAGAAGACGAAATCCTCGCGAAAATCGTATCCGACTCCATCTGCATGTCGTCCTACAAAGCGTCATCGCAGGGC
>CAKZQV010000209.1 GCA_937141895.1 uncultured Verrucomicrobiota bacterium | reverse complement strand
CATGTCGGGATGGCGCTTACGGATCAGGCGCAGCGTTTCCATCGTCGCTTCCGGATTGGCAAAGGGATCGCCGGGGCCTGCAATGCCGACCACGGAAATGGGTTTTCCAGATTCAACGAGGTCGTTGACATAGTAGAGCGCCTGACCGGGAGAAAGCACGTTGGAGGTTACACCTGGACGCGATTCATTCACGCAATCATATTTGCGGTTGCAATACCCACACTGAATGTTGCACTTCGGGGCAACTGGCAGATGCACGCGGCCGAACTTGCCTTTAACATCAGGGTTGAAACACGGGTGTTTGGTGAAATCTAAAGCCATGGGTCTTTTCCTTTCTGAAATGTGAAACTTGAAACTGGAAACTTGAAATAAGTTCTCTGCTCAGGTTCTCACTGTTTACGAATCAGTTTTTTTCAGGTTTCCAGTTTCAGGTTTCCAGTTTCCTCAGATGTAGGTATAGCCAATATCTGAAGTCTCTTGTTTCATTTCCATCAATTTATCGACGATCGTGTCATACAGCCGTTGGGCGCCGCGATATCCCAGATGGAGGGAGCGAGGCCCGCTGATCCGATCGTGGATAGGAAATCCAAACCGAATCAGCGGGATGCCGGTCTTACGGCTGAGGCTGAACCCTTTACTGTTACCAATGAGCAGGTCGGGTTTCAGGTTGAAAGCGGCCATCTCGATTTCGGCAAAATCAATGCCTTCGAGGATGGGGGTTTCCGGATCGAGTTCCGGAGCAACTTCGCGGGTGCATGCATCCAGTTTCCCACTCTTGCCGCCAGAGGCGCAGAGCACCGGCTTGAGGCCGATCTCGCAGCAGAAGGCGGTCATGCCGACAACGAAGTCCTCTTCGCCGTAAATGACCACTTCTTTGCCGAAGGTATATTTGTGGCCGTCGACATAGCAGTCGACCAGACGGCCGCGCTCGGCGGCATGCTTGGCCGGCAGGGGCCGTCCGGTGATCTGTTCGAGGACATCGCAGAATTTATCGGTCTGGCGAATTCCGATCGGCAGGCCGACCCGGAAGACGGCGGTGGAAAACTTTTCGTCGAGCAGCGATGCCGCGGACTGTTTATCGGCAATCGTCGATGCTAGTTCAACAACGGCGGACGCACGGCCGAGTTTAGCAATCTCGCGGGCCGGAGTTCCGCCGGCTGGAATCTTATGATAATCGCCCCAGACCGGACCGTCGAGCGGATCGGAATAATCCGGAACAATGGAAAACTCCATTTCAAAATCTTCCATCAATTCACGCAGATGGCGCAGGTCGGCCGGGGAAACCATGCCGGGAAAAATGCCGATAAATTTTTCATTCGGACCGTCCACCGCCAGCTGATCCACAATGGCGCGTACCGCCCACTGGTACCCGTCGGCGTGCGAACCGGAATAACTCGGGGTCGAAACGCGCAGGATATGCGGTGGATTGACTATTTTGCGGTCGGGGGAAAGATATTCTTTCACATACATGTTCACATCGTCGCCGAT
>CAKZQV010000208.1 GCA_937141895.1 uncultured Verrucomicrobiota bacterium | reverse complement strand
AGAGGGTCTGGGGCGGGAAGGCAAACTCGATCCCGGCTTCATTATAGCGCCGTAACAGCTCCATATTCACCTTTTCCGCATGGGCCAGATACTCCCAATAGGCCGGCGGGTGATACCAATAGATGGCAAAAATATTCAGCGACGACGCATTGTAGTCATTAAAATAAACGCGCGGTGGAAAGTCCTCTTCCATCCCCTCGTGGTCTTTCAGGATATCGCGCAGGATCTCCAATGCTTCCTGCACTTTTTCCGGCGGCGTGTCATACGTAATCGTCACATTCATTATGCGCCGGATGTACGGCCGTTTACCGATATTCTGAATCATCTTATTCGCCAGTTCCCCATTCGGGGCCGTCACCAGATGACCATCCAGTGTACGGATACGCGTGGAACGAAAACCGACTTCTTCAATCACACCGTCATGGTCGCCCACTTTGATTCGCTCGCCGAGCTCAAAGGGTTTATCCGCAAAGATCACCATGGAACCGAAAAAATTCTTAATCGTTTCCTGCGCCGCCAAAGCAACCGCCAAACCTCCGACGCCCAAACCGGTAACAATCGTTGCTAAGTTCTCGTCGCTTAGAATTTGGGCAATGCGCAGTAGCCCTAGTATAATCACGACCGCCCGCAGACTCTTCCGAATCATCGGCGACAGCATGTCATCCATCTTCGTTTCGGTTTTACTCGTCAGATGAACCAACGTGTGATCAATCACTGCTACGAGAGAATAGAGGGTATATCCAATCGCAATCGTAATCAGAACGGAAAAGACATCCTCTCGAATGGCATCCGCTTTTTTATCAAAGTCGAAATGGAGCAAACTCAGATAGAATCCGATGATCAAACAGATAAAGGGAAGCGGTCGGCCGACAGCCTTGAGCGCAACGCCACAAATTGATTTTTCCTGAAACCGTTTAAGGTGGGAAACGCCCGACAACGTAGTCTGGATAAGCTTGCCGACCATCATCGACCCAATGATCCAGGCAAACATGATTAGAATTTCACCCCAGGTCACATCAGCAAAAATGACTTCATTCAACATGCGGCATACTCCGTTCGGTTCATGCCGTTGAACATAAGTTTTTAATCCCACTTGCAAAGTTCCAATGTTTGGAAACTTTCAACCAGTGAAATCAGCGATGGTTATCGACGGTTGGAGGGGTGGAGTTTCCGGACGCCTGAAAATCAAGGGCCTCGGGGTATTGTTGATAGTGCGTGCGCACCGCTTTGCAAAGCTTGATTTTGACGGCATCATCCACCGTGCAGATTCCTGTATTCGGTAGTGCGCCGACGAGCTTCTCCAGCAATCGATCCTGCGGTTCCGGCATTCGGGAGATCCAGGACTGCAACAGGTTTTTATCCACCTGCGGCGGTAGCGAGCCTAGAATGCCGACGTCATTCTGATCATGAACCATCAGCCCCGTAGTGGTGCCGCGGTCCAGCGTCAGGACCTGAAAGAAATAGAGGGTATGGTAGGCCAACTGGGCCGCACGATCGCTTTCCAATGATTGGAAATTTTCCCGCGCGGCTTTTTCCAATAGCTGGAGATAGGTATCGATCGCCGCTTCGCCGACGGCCTGGGCCAGATCATGGTCGGCCGCAAAATTTCCAGTATTAAAACTCTCCAGATAAAAATGGGTAACACCCCGATGCCGGCCGAGCACCGGAATATAGAAATAACGATCCCCCTGCTCCGCCGCTTCGTCATAAACCACCGGCGCAACGGCTTTGAGCGCACCAGCAAACTTTGTCTTATCTTTTTCGTTCGGGATAGCCGGATTCAGATCGGCCATGATCCGCCAGTACCCCGCCCCGCTCTTCATCTCCGTCCAGCTGACATGAATATGAACCGACGGCCACCGCGGATGCACCGGATGAACAATCGTGGAAATGGCGGATGCCGAACCAAGTTTTCGTTCAGCTTCATCATCATAATGCACCTGAGAAACATTGACGGAAGCGCGGCCAAGCACCGGATTATCCTGAAGTCCAAAACGCTCTCCGCCGCCATGGGTTCCAGCATCACGAAACCATTCCGAACCCTGGAAGTTTTCGCCGCTGATGTTTTCCAATCCTTGGACAAACCGGGTCTGTAGCGATTCAACGAGAGCCAGCGCTTTTGTCGCCTGTGAAGATGATGCGGATGTTCGTGTCATATTATTTTGATCGCTCTACAACATATCTAAAACCGACATCACTCGGTACGACGGGCGTATCGGATGAGTTACTGCACGGCAGGAAGTTTTCCGGAGTGGAAGCACTGCCCCCTTTAATCTGATAAAGATCGCTGCTTCCGGGCACCAGCGTAGACGTCATTTCGCGTACGTTCCCCGCCATATCGGAGGCGTTGTAGACGGTCACGTCGTGCATGAACTTTCCGGGCGGAGCCCAGTAGGGATACCGTTCTTTCCCAACGGTGTTCGATTTGGTTAGGGTCAGATTTTCCTCTGGCTTGAAACCGTTCCCCCAAACATAGGTGCGACCGTCAACTCCGCGCGCGGCCTTTTCCCATTCCTCCGCCGTGGGCAGCCGGACGGTTTGACCCAGCTGCCTGCTTTTCCACTCGCAGAAGGCCATCGCTGCCTCGCGGGTAATTCCAACCACGGGAAAATCATTGCTCAAGCGCGAATCAGTCAACGTTCCATCCGCCCGCCAAGCATCGTTAAACTGACGCTCACGGAACTCATAGCGGATACGACTCATATAGGCATTTTTATCCTCGGCGGATTCCAGCGACTTCCAGAATTCCAGGTATTCCCCCACGGTGACCTCCGTCTTTGAAATAAAGAACGAGGGTAAGGATCGTTTGTGTTTGCGGTAGAAGCGCGAGAGCGGACCTCCCATAAAAAATTCGCCTTCCGGCACATAGGCCAAACCTTCAGGAATTTTCTCCGGAACATCGGGAGTCAAAACCAGATCCTCCCCATGTCCAATATAAATAGGATAGGGAAGAAAGTTTCCATTACTCATGGTGATCCAGACCAGATAGGAACCCTTTTTAAGGGTATCTATTTTTATCGGAAACGTATTCCCTCGTTCAACCGGGTCATCCGGACGCAGAAGGGATTTGGCGTTATCAGGCGTTGCAAAAGGCCAAATGACCACTTCATCCACATGAGGGGTCTCATTAATTACGAGACTGCCGTAGCCTTTAATTCTTCGGGTCACTTCATTGGTATAGGCCATAATCTCAGGCGTCATCCGATGGCCCCACTCGGTATAGCGCTGCACTCCGGCATCCAACCATTGGCCTGCCGTTGCATAGTCCTTCCGGAAAAGGGAAAATTCAATCTGATCCCAAATCAACGCCTTATATGCATCCGTCGGTATTCGGCGAAACCGGAACTCCGCCGGAATACTGTCCAAATGCCCGATGGCAAGATTCAGGTGGGTATCGATATTCGCGACCCTGGACTTCAGGTCTGCCGCGAGCTTAAGTTCCTCATCGGAAGGCTTTTTGCCGTGATCCTCTTGGCGAATATCATCCAGATATTTTGATTTCTCCACCGCCTCATGAATGAACTCTTCCGCTTTGGTCAGATGGTATGAGGCATCGTCCATATTCCCCCGATAATCCCCATACAAGACCGAGAACTGAACCATCCAAGCCAAACCCAATGCAATCAGAACCGCAGCAATGACACTCGCTTTGACAGGATTCCGGCGGCAGGTATTCCAAAAGCGAACCCTACGCGGCGCACGGTAGGCGGAGACGTCCTTGTGGGCAATATAGTTTCGAATATCTTCTGCAAATGTCTCGACCGACCGGTAGCGGTTTACCTGAAAGCGCGCCATGGCCTTCATGCAGATCGCATCCAGTTCGCGAGGAATATTCAGATCCGGTCGCCGTTCCCGGGGGCGCGTAAAATTCCCGATTTTTACATTCTCCAGCAACTTTCTGAGCTGGGTCTTCTCAAACGGTGGAAGGTGCGTAAGAATATGATAAAGAATCGCCCCCAGACTGTAGATATCACTCTGGAAATCAACTGCGGCGATATTTCCATCGGCCTGCTCTGGCGACATATAATTCGGGGTTCCGGAAATTGCACCGTCCAAAGTATTTGTCCCGACATCAAACTCATCCATGCGCAACTGGATATTGCTTTGGCTCCCGTCGTTTTCTCCCAGCGATTTCACCAGCCCCCAATCGAGAACCAACACTTCACCGAATTCACCCATCATGATATTCGCGGGTTTCAGGTCGCGGTGAATCACCCCTTTACTATGAGCAAACGCCACGCCGTTGCACACCGACAGAAAAACTTCGAGCAGACGGGTGAGCGGATATTTCTTGAGGTAGAAGGAGGTGTTGGCCTCCAGACGATCGAGAATCTCTTTAAGATTTTCACCGTCGATCCTCTTCATGGTAAAATAGATGCCTAGATCATCCATCACCCCCAT
>CAKZQV010000207.1 GCA_937141895.1 uncultured Verrucomicrobiota bacterium | reverse complement strand
TACGGGGTTACCGTCACCGGCTCAGACCGGGCGTACAGCCCGGAAGCCCAAGTTTTCCAATGCCTGGAAAACTTGGACATTTCCATTTTTCCCCAGGATGGCTCAGGCATTTCTGAAAAAACGGATACTGTGGTTTACAGCACCGCCATTGAGCCCGACAACCCAGACCTCCAAAAATCTGCGGCATTAACTATCCCCACCCTCCACCGTTCGGAATTTCTGAAGAAACTGGTAGGCCACCATGAACTGATTGCCGTGGCCGGAACCGCCGGAAAAACCACCACCACCGGGATGCTCGGCTGGATTTTCCAATGCCTGGGCCACGACCCCTCGGTTTACAACGGGGCTGCGGTCCTGAACTGGAAAAAGTTTCCAACCCTTGGAAATGTCCGGCGCGGCAATTCCAACCTCTGGATTATTGAAGCAGACGAATCGGATAAATCATTTCTGAATTTTAATCCCACGCACTCAATCATCACCAACATTTCGCACGACCACTACGAACTCGACGAACTGCACGCTATGTTTAATCAGTTCGAAGCACAGACCTCCGGCCTTACCATCCGCGGTTCCGACAAACGTATTTCGGTTCCAACCCTTGGAAAACACGACGAGGAAAATGCAGCTTGCGCATTAGACCTCTGCCTGGCCCTTGGACTGGATGAAGCAGAAGTGCTCAAGGCCATTTCAACATTTAAAGGTATTGAACGAAGGCTCGAAATTGCCGGAACCGTCAACGGCATTACGGTCATTGATGACTATGCCCATAATCCCGCCAAAATTGCTTCAGCCCTTGCATCGGTTGCGGAAAAATTCGGCACCGTCCACGCCTTCTGGCGTCCACACGGCTACGGCCCGCTGGCTCATGGGCTTGAAGAATATGCTGAGGTTTTTTCCAACCATTGGAAAACATCCGGCGGATCCATTTTTATTCTTCCGGTATTTTATGCGGGCGGTTCCGTCACCCGTTCCGTGGAGGCGGAGGATCTGGTGGAGAAGCTCAAATCCGCTGGAGTTCCCGCGAAGGGTGTGCCAGATTATCGAACTTTAAAGTGTGAGCTGGAGTCTGCCGCAATATCAGGGAATGCCATACTCGGCATGGGCGCTCGCGATCCGCAGCTTCCGCTTTTTTCCCGGCAGTTGGTGAACGAATGGAAAATACACTGATAATTGAAAGCACGAAAAATCCGCGCGTTAAAACGATTAATAAACTGCGCAAGGGTAAGCATCGGCTGGAGCTTCAGCAGACGGTGGTGGAAGGATGTCGCGAAATTTCTCGTGCGTTTGAGAGCGGGTGGAATTTTATTGAGCTCTACTACTGTCCAGAACTTTACCTCGCGGTCGATGAAGATCTGCTGGTGGAAAAAATTCACAAATCAGGCGTGCCGGTTTTTCAATGTTCGGAAGCAGCCTTCCGTAAAATGTCCTACCGTGATACCCCGGACGGGCTCATGGCCCTCTCTCCGCTGGTAGGCAAAAAATTGGATGAGCTGGACCTGCCGGACCATCCGCTGCTCCTCATTGCCGAAGATCTCGAAAAACCGGGTAACCTCGGAACCATCTTACGGACGGCGGATGCCACCGGTGTGGATGCCGTGATTGCCTGCGACCATAAGACAGATCTGAATAATCCGAATGTCATCCGTGCGAGTATTGGCACCATTTTCTTCATGCCGGTGGCAGAAGCCACGACCGAGGAAATGTTTCAATGGTTGGAACAAAGAGGCATTCAGTCCGTGGCCGCGGTTCCAGGTGCCGAACGGGAATATACGGAAGTCGACATGCGCGGCGGAGCGGCCATCGTCGTCGGTGCCGAAGATCAAGGCCTTTCCGAGAAATGGATTCAGGGAGCCAGTCATCGCGTCGGAATTCCAATGCTTGGAAAAAATGATTCCCTAAATGTCTCCACGGCCGCCGCAATTATGCTATATGAAGCAATTCGTCAGCGACGAAAGGGCTATAAATCCTAGTATATTCGCAATTATGCGAATATATTTAATAAATAACTCAACGCTTCTCCCATAACTCGGTCTCATATATCACGCAAGAGTTATTTGGGCATATGGACCAGCCTAAGAGTTTATTTTTATAAATCTTTTATTGCAAAAATTGAGAATGAAATTATTATCAACATATCAGCGAAAGGAGGTAGACCAGATGGCTACCAACCCAGCAGGAAAAGGAACAAAAACAATCGGCATCAACATGAAAATGGAGATGGCGCAGGAGCTTGAACGGCGCGCAGCGTCGATGCAGCTCTCAACCGGTGCTTACTGCAAAATTATCCTAGGAGAATGGATTCGCTCAGGCAAGAAGCTCAAGCTTCAGGAAAACTGATGCACGAACCGGCAAAGACGGGAGTAGGTAAAAACCGGCATTGAGAGATGTCGGTTTTTCTTTTGTCTAAACACAAAGTTATGCACCCTCTACGCATGAAGAAACAAAACCAATTTTCCATCATAGGAACCGGGGCGGTCGGCGGCTATTACGGCGGCCTGCTGCAGCGCGCCGGGTTTGATGTTCACTTCCTGGTGAACCACGATTATGAGCATGTCGCAAAACATGGGCTTCAAATTGATTCGATCAATGAAAGCTTTAGGCTTCCAGAGGTAAAGGCCTATCACCAGCCCGAGCATATGCCCTGCTGTGATGTCGTGATCGTGGCCCTGAAAACCACGGCCAATGAAGTGCTCAAAGATATTCTCCCTCACGTAGTCGGAGACCACAGTGTGGTGCTCACCCTTCAGAACGGACAGGGCAGTGATGAGGAAATTTCGGAGATTGTTGGTGCTGACCACGTTCTCGGCGGGCTCTGTTTTCTATGCTCAAATAAAATAGGGCCTGGCCATATCAACCATCTGGATTATGGCCTGATTACGCTGGGCGAATATCGGGCCGACGGAAAACCCGGCGGAATTACCCCGCGACTGGAACACATAACCGCTCAACTTCAATCCGCCGGCATTCCCTCCCGCATGGTGGAAGATCTTGCGCATGCCCGCTGGAAAAAACTGGTCTGGAACATTCCGTTCAACGGATTGTCAGTTGTCCGCAACCAGCTGACCGACGAGCTGATCAAAAACCCGGAAACCCGGAAACTTTGCCTTACCTTGATGCAGGAAACCGCCACCGCATCTGCCGCAGTCTGCCGCCCCATTGAGCCGGAATTTATTGAAAAGATGATCGCCGACACCGAGCGTATGGAACCCTATGCCCCGAGCATGAAACTGGACTATGACCGGGGAAACCCCATGGAAATTGAAGCCATCTATGGGCATCCGATCCGGGCCGCGGAGCAGGCAGGAATCGACATGCCGGAAACGCGAAAACTCTACGAAGAACTCAAGATTCTGAACCCTGCTGTTTAGACAGAGTTGCAATTTGTTTCCGGATATTGGATAACCTCGCGCTTATTCCTACGAGGTTTCTATGATCAATCTGCAACATACCGAACATGAAGTCGTTGATGTGAACATCATCAACCACGACCTTTTTGAACTCTGCGTTCAACGAAACGACATGCAGTTTACACCCGGCGACTGCGTGGCGATCTATACCGAACATGACCAATCGCGCCCCTACTCCATAGCTTCCGGGGCATCAGAAAACACCCTTCGCTTTGTTATTCGGGAAATGGACGGCGGAGAAGTTTCACCTTGGCTTAAAGCGCGCAACCCCGGCGATGGGATTCGCATCACGCCGCCCTTTGGTTGGTTTCGTCCGGGTCAGGATATCGGAGATGATCCCTTTATTTTTCTGGCCACCGGCACCGGAATTGCACCGTTTATTGCCTATATGGAAACCTTCGATCGACCACCAGCCGCCTGCCTCTACGGTGTACGTCACGAAGCCGATGCCATCGGATTTTCCAACCTTCGGAATTTTTGTTCGGATACCCGGTTGGCGGTATC
>CAKZQV010000206.1 GCA_937141895.1 uncultured Verrucomicrobiota bacterium | reverse complement strand
GTCTGCAGATGGTCTGGGATGGAGGGGCTGACCTTCCTGATGTAATGACCTCTAATCTCACGATCACTCTTCAGGTGTCTGATTCAACATCCTCGGATATGGTGCTTATTCCTGCCGGCATGAATGTGGGCAGTGATCCTGATTTCGGTTCGTATGCCTTATCCGTTGATTCCATACTTGTGGATGACACCGAAGTGACGAGTGGCGAATGGCAGGAGGTGTATGACTGGGCGTTGAATAATGGCTACGCATTTTTCAATGTAGGGTCCGCGCTGTCGGATCTACACCCGGTGGTGAACATCGATTGGTTTGATTGTGCGTTGTGGTGCAACGCGAGAAGCGAGATGGACGGGCTTCTGCCCGCCTATTTGCTGTCGAACGGCTCCGTGGCGAGGACCACGGCATCTGCGCCCTTCGGCACATTTGATGCGAGTAAATACGGCTACCGTTTACTCACAGATGAAGAATATGAATATGCGGCGCGCGGCGGGTTGATCGGAGAGCGCTTCCCTTGGGGCGATACGATCTCTCACGATGAGGCCAATTATCTGGCCGATAACAGGTACAGTTATGATGTGAGTGATCAGGAGGGCTATCATCCGGATTACAACGAGGCCTCTAATCCGGTGTATGATTTTTCTCCCAACGGTTTAGGGCTGTATGGCGTTGGCGGCAATGTCTGGGAGTGGTGCTGGAGTGGATCCGGATCCTCGCAGAGTCAGCGAAGTGGAGGGTTTGCTGATGATGCCTCGCAGGCGCGATGTGGGCATCATGATACGCTTGCAAAAACAGTGAATAACTATTTCGTAGGATTCAGAACCATGCGCCGGGTGGCGTCCGGGGGCCAGGCGACGGTCCAAATCAGCTTTGATTCCCGCGACTATGAATTGGCCGTGAGCTCGGATCATGGTTCGCCTGTCCCGGAGGTTGGAATTTCGCCGTTTTCATGGAGGTCGAGTGTTACCTGTTCTGTAGAAGCAGTGGTTATTGAAGGCGGGATGAATTTTACCTGTATCGGATGGTCGGGGACGGGCAGCGTTCCAATGTCTGGAAACGAAAGTGAGGTAGTGGTGCTTCTGACGAATCTCAGCTCATCCATCGTTTGGAGTTGGGTCGATGAAGATTCCGACCAAGACGGATTGATCGATGATTGGGAAATGCTCCATTTCGGTAATCTGACCCAGGCGGCCACCAATGATTTTGATTTGGATGGTCAGGATAATTACGCTGAATTCATTGCCGGAACCCAGCCCACAAATCCGGCATCGCTTTTCCAGCTTGTGGAAACCTTTGAAGGCGATCAGATCATTCTCACCTGGCCCACCGCCTCAAACCGAATCTACAACCTGTACTGGACGGATAATCTTCAGCATATCGGCTTCCAACCTCTGGAAACTAACATGGCATTTCCCCGAAATTCTGCGACCACCACGGTTGCAGGGTTAAGAGGGTTTTTTAAGGCGGACGTTAGCAATCCTTAATATTTTTCGCACTGCGGGGTTTGGGATCGGGAGCCGTTCGGCTATATTCGCGAGTTCCAACCCTTGGAAGAATGTATATGCAGGACGAACTGAAATCAAAAATTGCGGAGTTCCGAGAACAGCTTTCTGAAATGGAGGGCTATTTGAAAATTTCCACGAAGCGCGAAGAGCTGGCGAATCTTGAAGCTGAGGCCACGGAGCCTGAATTCTGGAACGACCAGAACAAAGCCCAGGCGAATATTGCGGCCACTAAAAACCTGAAAATGATCCTGGATCCGTTCGATGCGATCACTACTGGGCTTGATGATGCCGATATCATGCTGGAGCTGGCTGAAGCCGGCGAAGAAGAAGCGCTGGGGGAAGCTGCGGCTGAACTGAAAAAAGTGGAAAGCAGTTTCCAATCATTGGAAATGCAGTCGCTGCTCGGCGATGAATTCGATGCCAATGGCGCCTATATGACGCTGCATGCTGGCGCGGGTGGAACGGAAAGCTGCGATTGGGCGGATATGCTTTATCGCATGTTCACGCGCTATGCCGACCAAAAGGGATTTAAGGTCCAGATTATGGACTATCAGGCAGGCGATGAAGCGGGCATTAAGAGTGTGTCGTTGTTGATTCAGGGTGCGTATGCCTACGGTCTGCTGAAATCGGAACGTGGAGTTCACCGTTTGGTGCGTATAAGCCCGTACGATTCTCAGTCGCGCCGCCACACCTCTTTTGTTGCGGCGGATGTGACGCCGGAGCTGGATGACGATATTGATATTGAAATCGTCGAGTCCGATCTGCGTATCGACACTTACCGCGCACAGGGTGCGGGCGGACAGCACGTCAATACCACGGATTCCGCGGTGCGCATTGTCCACTTGCCGACCGGCGTGGTGGTGCAGTGTCAGGCGGAGCGTTCCCAGCACAAAAACAAGGCTGCGGCGATGAAGATGCTGAAGGCCCGTCTCTATGAAAGAGAGCAGGACTTAAAGCGTCAGGCCGTTGAGCAGCTCTATGGGGATAAGGGTGAGATTGCGTGGGGATCGCAGATCCGCTCCTATGTGCTACAACCGTATACGCAGGTGAAAGATCATCGTACAGATGAAGTGGTGGGCAATGCTCAAGGCGTGCTGGACGGCAATATCGATCCTTTCATCGAAGCCTATTTGAAGAAGAACCGGTAATGAATATTCTCGAACAGATTTGCGCGGATAAGCGCATCGAAATTGAAGCGCGGAAAAAAGTCCAATCATTGGAAGAGCTGCAAGTCAAACTTCCAACCCTTGGAAAGCGGCCTGATTTTGTGGAATCGTTACGCTCAACACCGATGGGTTTGATTGCCGAAGTGAAGCGTAAATCGCCGTCGGCGGGATTGATTCGCGATCAGTTCCGTCCTTCTATAATTGCCTCCGGCTATGAGGCGAATGGAGCGAGTGCCGTTTCGTGTCTGATGGATCATAAATATTTTGGCGGCGGGGATGATGATTTTTCCGAAGTTCGGAAGGCGATTGAAATTCCGATGCTCTATAAGGAGTTTGTTGTGGATTCCTGGCAGATTACGCATGCGAAGACGATGGGTGCTTCTGCGGTGCTCTTGATTGTCGGGGCTCTGACGGATGCGGAGCTTGCCGGTTTCATCAAAGATATCCAGGTATTGGAGCTTCAGCCGTTGGTTGAGGTACACGATAAAGAAGAAATGCTACGCGCTATTGATGCGGGATCTGATTGCATCGGAATCAACAATCGAAATCTCAAAACCTTCGTGACCACGTTGGATACGACCTTTGAGTTGGCGGCGATGGCGCCGGCGGGCTGTACGTTGGTGAGCGAAAGTGGAATTAAGACGCCGGAAGATGTGGTTCTGCTCAAAGAGGCGGGCGCGAATGCGATTCTGGTGGGCGAAAGTCTGCTGCGTGAAGAAGATCCCGGGAAGGCCGCGGCGCATCTGCTTAGCCTGATTTAGCCTCTTTTTTCTTTTTAAACCGGACCTTTGGTTGCAGGATTTCTAATTGCTGAACAAAGGATCAACATCTTGAAAGCAGACCGGATACTTACATTGGATATTGGCGCGGACGGGATTCGCATGGCCGTGGTCGCGGATCCCGGTTCCAGCTGTCCAAGAATCCTGGATTTCGGTTTTGCTGCATTTGATTCCTCTCTCTCCCTGCCCAAAGAGGCGATCACGGCGATGACGCTCAAGCAGCTTCTTGATGCAAAGAAGCCGGGTGTGCGTCGAACGGCTATTTCGATTGAGGGACAGGCGGTATTTTCGCGGTTGGTGAAACTTCCAATGGTTGGAAAAGACCAGATGAAGAAAACCATCCGGCATGAGGCGGTGCAGAATATTCCGTTCCCGCTGGAAGAAGTCGTGTGGGATGCCCATGTTTTTGATCCGGAATCGCCGGAGCCGGAGGTTCTGCTTGTTGCGGTGAAGGCCGATTGGGTTGACGGGCTGGTGCATGCGGTAAGGGCCAACGGATTAACGATTCAGCAGATCACGGTGGCGCCGGCGGCTCTGGCGAATGCGGCGCATTTCTTCTGCAATACTTCGGAATCTTTATTGGTTGTGGATAGCGGAGCGGTCTCGACTAATCTTGTTTTTGTGGATGGGCGGCGGGTGTTTTTCCGGTCGGTTCCAATCCCTGGAAATGATGCGGATCGCCGTCAGCAGGAAATTGAGCGTTCTATTTCTTTTTATGTAGGCCAACAGGGGGGGCGTACGCCGCAGCAGATTATTGATGGAGCTGCCCTGAATGGCGTCGAGCCGGGCTTTGCGGTCTGCATGGGGCTGGCTTGCACGCCTGCGGTTTTCATTGATCTGATTCCTTCGGCTTTGACCAGGGAGCGTGACCTCCAGAAGCGTCAGCCGCTGTGGTTTGTTGCCGCTATTCTGTTCATGGCGATTTTGGGTGTGTGGATTGTGAGCCTCAACGTGCAAACCGGAAGTTCGTCGCGTCGATTGGCTGAGGTCAAAAAACAGGTCGCGGAATTGGGGACGATGGAAAGACAGCTGATTCCTGTTGAAAACAGGATAGATGCACTGAATCAACAGGCCATGCTTTATGGGCAGCGGCTGAATGAACGCTCGATGTGGCTGAATGTACTGACGGAGCTGCAGTCGATTTTGCCGGAGGGTATGTTTTTGATCGAGAGTGAACCGATCATCGTGATGGAACAGGTTGCCGGGATGCGGGTTTCGGTTGTCAGTTATCTGGATAAGGAGACGGCGGGAGAGGATGCTGTAAAACGTTTGCGGGATGCACTTCGAAAAAGTGAACGGTTCAGTAATCAGACGAAGGTGTTCAGTCGGCCGTCGAAAAAAGAATTTGCCCGGGAATTTGTGCTGGATGTCGATTTTGCGGAGGGTCAGCAATGAGCATCCGGTCGAATAAAGTGCTCATGTTGGGGGGTGGAATTTGTGCTGTGATTCTGGTGGTTCAGCTCGCGTGGCTTGGGTTCGGCGCATTTCGATTTTCGGGAGTAAGCAAGGAGCTGAAGGTCGAAGAGCATCGCTTGTTGCGCCTGCGGACGAGGGATCCATTCCCTTCGATGCAGAATAAAGAGGTGCTAGAGGAAAACCTGGATAAGCTCGCTTTCCGTGTGGGAGAGCTGGAGGCCGAGCTAAATCGTGATCCATCGCCTCTTGATGTTGTGGAGCCGGCTGAGCTTTCGGCCTTTATTCAGGCCCAGGTGGAGCGGTTCGAAAAAAGTGCAGAGCGGGCGGGGGTTGCGCTGCCCGATACGCTGGAGGCCGGTTTCTCTCAATATGCCAGCGGCGGTGCCGTTGCGGTAGCTGCTGACGTGCCGCGTCTGATGCGTCAGCTGCATTCCGTGAGGGCTATTGGGGAGGTGCTGGTGGATGCCGGCGTGGCTTCCATCGATAAAGTTACGCGTGATCTTTTTGAGGGGGAGGCTCCGCGCTCGAACGCTCGGCGTAGAAGGCCTGGACCGAAAAAATCCGGGGCTGAGAAACCTGCTGCCTCGGAAATCGGACCGGCCGGCCTTTATCTGATTGAGCGCATCGGTCTTACATTCAGCGCACGAGAACCGGCCGTCTGGAAAGTGCTCCAGGGATTGGCTTCCGCTCCTCAGTTTATGGTGGTTCGGGAATTCTCCCATCGTACCGATTCCAGTATCTTAAACTATAGCCCTCGATTGGTTGCGCGAGGTGCTGAAACTGATGATGAGACGCTGAAGTTTTTGCAGGGGGGAATATTGCGTGGAAAAAATGCACTGTCCCGACCGGAGCGTATCATTGCCGGGAATGAGTTGGTTCAGGTGCAGCTGATCGTCGACGTTTATCATTTCAGTGCGGAGGAATATAATGACCGCAGCCGGTAATAAACGTATATCTGTCGAGTGGATCGTGATCGCCCTGCTCCTAGCAGGCCTGGGAATTTCGTCGTTTTTTCTGATTCGATCGGTGAAAAATCCTGAAAAATATCCGTACACGAAGGATGTGATAAACGTTGCGCCGCAGAATTTCCAAGGACTGGAAAACCTGATGAAATCTATCGGGCTTGCACCTGCCTTTAAGGATCGGGGAAATCTATTGGTGAGTGAACTGCGAGTAGTGGCGATTGGGAGCGCCTATCCCATTCCGTATGAAGCCGAAGTTTGCCCCTTTACTCAGATTTCTCAACCGTCGATGAATCAGCTGGACCGCGATGGGGATGGCATTACGGATGATTGGGAGCAGAAGTTCGGTTTGAACCGCTATGATATAGCTGATGCTGCTCAGGATTTTGATGGGGATGGATTTAGCAATCTGGAGGAGTTTGAGGCGGGTTCTGATCCAGTTAACCCTGATTTGCACCCGCCCTACGCAGAAAAATTACGTTTTATCCAAAGAAAAGAAATTGATTTTCCGCTTGTTTTTCAGGGTTTTACGGAGCTGGGCGACGGGAGCATGGCCTTTCAACTGAATAATCCGGTCACGGGAAAATCGCACTTTTTGTCAGAGGGCGAGCGCGCGGAACATATTGTAGTTAAACGTTTTGAAAAAGATCCGGATGGTCGAAATCACCGACTATTTGTGGAGCGTGACGGTTTTGAGATAGAGCTTCAACGTGGAGAAGTTGCGCTGGACCCAGAAAGTAAAGCTGAGTTAATTAATATACTTGATCGCTCTCGTATAATGGTTACTATGGGCGCGTTATTATCTTTGCATAGTGATGAGTACACGGTTCTGAGTGTGTCTTCGGACAAGGTAGTTCTGAAGGATATAGCAAACGGGAAAGTGTACGACATTGTCGGTTTGACCGAGGCCGAGCGTGAACGCTCGACGGAGGAATAGATTAAAGGGTGATTGTTGTTGGAAAATGCTTGCCGTGGACCCTGGTGAACGCGCGGAGTAGTCGGCATTTTAAGTATGAGAAGTAGAGGGGAAGGAAAAATGAATAAAACCTATATCTCGTCTCTATTGGTTGTGTTGGTGGCAACACAAACGATTCGAGCCCAGGAAAGCCTGGATGACGTATTTGCACAGTTGGAAGCAGCTCAGGGAGGAACTGAGCAGGCTGCTTCCGCTACAGGTGGTACACCTGCATCTTCACCGGCACCTGCCGCAGTTCAGTCTGCGCAGTCTGCCGCAGTTAGCTCTGCTCCGGCAATGGCACCTGCCGCCGCTCCGGCATCTAACGATTTGTGGACTCGCGCAGTCGAAGCCTATCAGGCGAGTGATCTGATTCTGGCTGAAGCTCTGTTTGAAGAAGTCTTGAAAAAAGATCCTTATGATCGTCGCGCGATGGAATACCTGCGCCGCACCGTTCAGAAGATCGCAAATAACGAACGGGTTCTGCAGCGCGCAACCCGTCAGCAGGCCATCACTGATGTTGATGCAGCATGGAACCCGGATGTAAAGATTCCGAAGGTTGATCTTGGTGCAGGCGAAGAAAAAGTGGTTAGTGATGCTGAGCTGGCTCGCCAGGCGATGAAAGCCCGCCTTGAGCAAATCATGATCCCGAGTCTCGACTTCCGTGAAGCGAATATTAAGGACGTTGTTCTGTTTCTTACGGAGACCGCTCGCCGTCAGGACCCATCCAAGCAGGGAGTTAATATTCTGCTGATGGGCATGGAAGATTCCATGGCTATGGAAGCTAACAACATCACGATTTCCATTCGCGACATGAGCCTGATGGAAGCGCTTCAATATATTGTTGAAATGGCGTCGCTCAAGTATGATGTGCAGCCCAAGGCTGTGGCCATCATGCCGGTTAACTATGTTGCACCGGAAGATTTGAAACTCGTTTCTTACGACGTTATGCCGGAAGTCGGCGCAGAGCTTGAATCCTCTGCTGGCGGCGGCGGCGGCGGTGTTGACGATCTGTTCGGTGACGCTTCTGCTGACACCAGCTCCGGTCCGGCCGATGTTGCAGCCTTCTTCTCCATTGTTGAATGGCCGGAAGGTTCTTCCGCGGTCTACCAGCCGAACTTCCACAAGCTGTTCGTAAAGAATACGCCGAAAAATCTGAAAGCGGTTGAGGAAATTCTGGGAGACCTTGAAGACCAGGAAATCAAAAAACGCTCACAGCAGGTTGAGATCGAAGCGAAATTCGTTGAATACAACGAAGGCGCCCTCGAAGAACTCGGCTTCAACTGGACGCTCTACGATGATGGTCAATTTGCAGGTGTAGGCATGGCGCCGAGTAGCGCGAAAAACTTCTACGCTCCGGGTCAGGGTAATTTATCTGGCTTCTCTCTTCCGGATGGCGGAACGCTTTATTCGAACCCTGCGACGGGATACACTAGCGTTACCTCTCCAGCAAACGCGGGTACCACGACTCCCACCGGGCAGAGCCTCTTCGGTCAAAATCAGCGCAACAATACTACGGTATTTGAAACCATTCAGTCCGGCATCCTGTCCTCAATGGGTGGTGCTCCGGCCGAAATGATTCTGCGTAACACCAGCAGTTTCCCATTCGACGTTGCCATCACGGCCATGGAACAGGAAGGCACTGCTGACGTACTGTCTGCACCGAAGGTTACGACCAAGTCCGGCAATGAAGCGATCATCCGCGTGGTTGAAGTTCACCGTTATCCGCAGGACTACGATGTGGAAACCGGTCAGCGTACTGCTCCGGTTGTGAAACCGCAGGACTGGGAAGACTACGACTTGGGTGTTGTACTGAAAGTAACACCGGTAGTTGATTCTGAAAGCAACACGATCGACCTCGATCTGCAGCCGGAAATCAACAAGTTCAAAGGTTTCGACGTCTACATTGCAGGTTTCAATGCATATGAGTCTGGTAATAACAACTCCACTGATCTCTTCGGAAACAGTGCTGCACTCGAAATTCTGATGCCTTACTTCGAAACCCGTGCAATTCAGACGCAGGTTACTATTGCTGATGGTTCGACCATCGTAATGGGTGGTCTGGTTGATGAGCGCACTGAAACCTTCCGCGATCAGGTTCCGTTCCTGGGTGACATTCCTTACCTTGGCCGCTTGTTCCGGACTGAAGGTTCGCGCAATTCCAAGAAGAACCTCGTTATTTCAGTTAAAGCAACGCAGGTTGATGATCGCGGTATGACCCGTGACGAGCGTGAGCGTGTTCGTGAAGCACAGGCTAACGCCAACTAAGATTTGTCGCTGACAAATTGATAAGACCCGTCCGGTTCACTGGGCGGGTTTTTTATTGCCCTTTTACATCGAAAAACCACAAATGATCCATTAATGGTAATAGCATGAAATTTGTAGCATTTGATTTGGAAACAACGGGCACGAAGCCCTCGGAAAATATGATCGTCGAGGTTGGAGCGGTTCGGTTTGATGGGGCTAAAGCGGAAGAGGGATTTGGTGTTTTAATTGATCCGGGTGTTCCTATTCCGGCAGATGCATCTGCGGTAAACGGCATTACCGATGAAATGGTTCGTGGTAAGCCAAAAATCGCGGATGTGCTGGGCGATTTTGCTGATTTCTGTGGAGATCTTCCATTGGTTGCCCATAATGCGCCTTTCGATTTTAAATTCCTGTTGGAGGACGTAAAGCTGCATAAAGCAGTTGCTCCGGGCGGAGTGGTGCTGGATACGCTTCCATTGGCGCGAAAAGTATTTCCCGGTCTGCCGAATTACAAGCTCTGGACGCTAACCCGTCACTTTAATTTTCCAAGTGGTACGTTCCACCGCGCGGAAGAGGACAGCTCCTACTGCGGACTTCTTTTTGCAAAAATCGTTGAAACACTGGAAATGAGGGGCGAGCCCTGTTCTGAGGCCGATCTGGTGAAACTTATGGGAAATAAGGAAGAGATGCGGTTTCCGGAATTCAAGGCGGAGACCAATCAGCTGGATCTATTCTAATTTCACTAGTGTCCCAGTATTAGTCAAACAACTGCAACTGGTTGCAGAAGTCGCTTTCGTTCATAGTGCATTCTCCGTCTTGAAATGCCTGTAAAAGCGGCATTTTCTCGAAAACGGACACACTCAATATCTGTAGAATTGTGTAGAGCGACTGTTCGATTTTCAGCCGCTTCTTCGTAATGGCGATGAGCAGATAAACACAGACGGCGATCCAAATCTGCGTCTTGACGGCGTTGGCGCTCGTACCGAAGAAGGCTTTGATGCGCAGGTGTTGCTTGATCCATTTGAAGAACAATTCGATCTGCCAACGGGCCTTGTAGAGCTCGGCTATCGTCAGGGCAGGCAGTGAAAAATCGTTGGTCAGAAATACCAGCACCCGCCCCTCGGGATCTCGGTATTTTATTCTGCGCAATGCTTCGGGATAACGCTGCTTCGGGTAGAACCCGGTGAGCATTACAGTCTGGTCGCAAATAATCCCAGTAGCTCGATCCGTCGGATGTGAATAGCGGCGCTGAAACTGGAAGTTCTTTTTCGCACGCGTCACGAAGTATGCCTTGAGCGAGTGCAAGCTGTGGAGTCGTTCGAAGTCGAGGTACGCCCGGTCCATCACATAGTACGCTCCGGGAAGTGGGATGATGTGATCGAGTACGTTCACGTCGTGCACATTCGCCTCTGTTATAAGGATATACTCGGGAATGTTGCCGCAGAGATTGAGCAGCGTGTGCATCTTCACCGCGCTTTTCGTCCGCCGGAAATGCGCCCACGGGAACAACGTCATGCAAAGATCGATCGTACTCGAATCGAGCGCATAGACCGTTGCGTCGAGATCGGGAAATGTGGAGTCGTCCACATAAAGCTCTCTGGCCTGTTGGATCAGCACCTGGGCAAACTCGGCGTAAATGCGCCAGTCGCGATTTTCGTTTGCGTTCGAAAGGTTGTTGCGCGACACGGTGCTGTGAATACCCATGTGATAAAGCTTGGGTTCCATTGCCCGCAAGCAGGCCTCGATGTCGCGCAGGCTTTCGCGATAAGTCAACTGTGCAAAAGCCATCACCCGGAAGTGCTCGGCGCACCGGAAGGTCTTGACCTTGTAGTCGCCCTGATAACGATCGACGAACGTCTGAAACCGCCACCATGGAAGCTGTTGCATCAACTGTGAAAAGACCGTTGCTCCAGAATACATCGCACGCCCTCCCTAAAAGGGCGTGATCATATCCCGAAATCCGACTCAAGTCGGCAAGAGTCATATTTATGTGCAACAACTTCATTTTATGTGCTTTATATCAATCATTCGTTCAAACGTTGGGACAGTAGTG
>CAKZQV010000205.1 GCA_937141895.1 uncultured Verrucomicrobiota bacterium | reverse complement strand
GCTGGTGCTTACTGCGCACCCGACGGAAGTGAAACGTCGGACCCTCATTCAGAAGAGCAGTAAAATTTCCGATCTGCTGGCAAAACGTGATCGATTGAATCTGACCCCATTCGAGAAAAAAGTCCTGCGTGATGACCTCGAAACCCTGATCACTGCCATTTGGCAGACCGATGAAATTCGCCGCGTTCGCCCTACTCCGGTTGAAGAAGCCAAATGGGGCATGGCGATTATTGAAGAAATATTATGGCACGCCGTACCGCGCTATATGAAGGACCTTGATCACATTACCGAAGAATTACTGGGCGAAAAACTGCCGATGGACTGCTGCCCGATCCGAATGGCCTCCTGGATGGGCGGTGACCGCGATGGCAACCCGAATGTGACTGCCGACGTCACCTATGAAGTCTCCATGCTTTCCCGTTGGATGGCGGCCGATCTCTACCACCGGGAAGTCAATGAATTGATCCAGCGCCTCTCCATGGAAAACTGCTCAGAAGAATTACGTTCCTGCTGTGTGGGCGATGTGCGCGAGCCCTATCGGGCCTTCCTGCGCGGTATCCGCAACAAACTGCACATGACTAAAAAGTGGTGCGAAGCCCGACTTGCCGGGAAGAAAGGCGCACCCAAAAGCAATATCTATCTACATCCCGAAGATCTGATGAATGAACTGAAGGTCTGCTACCGGTCGTTGAAAGAAACCAACGGCGACCTTATTGCGGACCGGAGTATGCTTAGTCTGATCCGCCGAATTTCGTGCTTTGGCCTCTGCTTGGTCAAACTCGACGTCCGCCAGGAAGCACCCCGACATGCAGACGTGCTGAATGCCGTAACGGAATATCTCGAACTCGGTTCATATGCTGAGTGGGACGAAGAAAAACGTCAGTCCTTTCTGGTCGCTGAATGTAAGAGCAAACGCCCCCTGATTCCGGAAGGCATTCCGCTCACACCGGACCAGCAGGAACTCATGGATACCATGAGGACCATAGCCAAATTACCCTCCGATGGGCTTGGCGCCTACGTCATTTCCATGTCGAGTGCGCCATCCGATGTTCTGGCCGTTCGCCTGCTCCAGAAAGAAGCCGGGGTTCCGAAACCGCTTCGCGTGGTTCCGCTTTTCGAAACACTGTCCGACCTCGACCACTGCGGAGATACCATGAACCGGCTGTTCTCGATCCCGTGGTATAAGCAGGACATCAACGGCGATCAGGAAGTGATGATCGGGTATTCCGACTCAGGAAAAGATGCCGGAAAACTTGCTGCAAGTTGGGCTCAATATCGTGCACAGGAAACACTAACCCGCGTAGCCAAAGAACACGGCATTCGAATGAACCTGTTCCATGGTCGTGGCGGCTCAGTTGGTCGTGGCGGAGGCCCGGTTGAGCACGCCCTCCTGGCCCAGGCGCCGGGCACGGTCGATGGCCGGATGCGCGTCACCGAACAGGGCGAAGTCATTCAGCAGAAATATTCGATCCCCGATGTGGCTGTATTCAACCTGATGCAATATACCGCCGCCGTAACCGAAGCCACACTGGCCCCGCCGCCACGAGCCAAAGCGGAATGGCGGGAGCTTATGGATGAGATGTCCGAAATCTCCTGCACCGTTTATCGCGATATTGTCCGCGGCCATGAAAACTTTGTAAAATATTTCCAACAGGTCACACCTGGGCAGGAGCTTGGACGTCTTTATATCGGAAGTCGACCCGCTAAACGTAAAGCCGATGGCGGCATCGAAAGTCTCCGCGCCATTCCGTGGGTTTTTGCCTGGACGCAGATCCGCCTGATGCTCCCCGCATGGCTCGGTACCGGCGAAGCTCTGAAACGCATGGTCGATGAAGGCAAAGAACCCTTGCTTCAGGAAATGATTGAAGAGTGGCCCTTCTTCTACTTCTTCATGGACATGCTCGATATGGTACTTTGCAAAGCCGATGAATATGTCGCGGAATATTATGACGACTGCCTCGCATCAGATGATGTGAAGGAACTGGGTCAAATACTTCGCGAAAAACTAAAAACCACCACAGAGGTCGCCGAACATATTGTGAAAAACCTGCCGGTGCAGGCCGAACGCGAGACGTTGCGTTCATCGGTCCTTGTGCGAAATCCGTATGCCGACCCGCTCAACCTGTTACAAGGTGAGGTGCTCCGGCGCATCAAAAAAGATGAAAACCATGCGGACGTACTCGAAGATGCGCTCATGGTTACCATTGCCGGCGTCGCCGCGGCCATGAGAAATACCGGCTAGAATTTTCCAATCATTGGAATGCAAAACGGGTCTCCAATGATTGGAAACCCGTCTGTTTTTTTCAAGGTCTGGAAAACATTAATTAAAGAATGCCGCGCCGAGCGAGCGGATCGCGATCATGCGGTCGGAATCTTTGACGGCAAACATCATGCTGATTTCGGATGCGCCCTGATTGATCATTTCCAGATTTACACCCGAATCACGAAAAGCCTCTGTTGCTTTGGCGGCCATACCCGGCGTGTAATGCATGCCCTCACCGACAACCATAACCAGAGCAAGGCCATGCTCAATCGCAACATTATCCGGCTCCAGCTCGGTCTTAATACGCTCAATGACGGCGGCTTCCTTTTCATCGAACTGATCAGAACGAAGAATGACCGACATATTATCGATACCCGACGGCGTATGCTCAAAGGAGAGTCCTTCTTCTTCCAGAATCTGCAGTAGACGGCGACCGAAACCGACTTCACGGTTCATCATATATTTGTCGATGTAGATGGCACTGAACCCATCCGCACTTGAGATACCAACGACTGACCCATGCTCCGGCTCGCGTTTCGGAACCACCATGGTGCCGGGGGCTGTGGGATTATTGGTATTTTTAATACAGATTGGAATTTCAGCATGAACCGCCGGAATAATGGCTTCGTCATGGAAAACGCCAAACCCGGCATATGCAAGTTCCCGCATTTCGCGATAGGTCATGCAGTCGATCGCGGGAGGATTATCAATCACACGTGGATCCATCGCACAGACTGAATCGACATCCGTAAAGTTTTCATAGACATCGGCTTTAACGGCCGCCGCAAGAATGGCGCCTGTAATATCCGATCCACCGCGAGGAAAAGTTGCCACCTCGCCGCCTTTCGTGCTGCCAAAGAATCCAGGAAAGATGATGATCTTGGACTCGCCTTTCAGCGCAGCGAGCTTTTCGAAGGATTCCGGCAAAACCTCGGCATTCCCAAATTCGTCGGAGAGCAGCATGCCCGCCTCGCCCGGATTCATATATTTTGCCGGATGTCCTTTTTTAATGAAGGCCTCTGCAATTACTTTGGCATTGTTATCCTCGCCGGACGCTTTCATGGTATCCATGAACTGGAGATCGTTGGAACCGCGGTTTTCAATGCGACCGCGCAAATCCGCTTCAATTGTTGCAACCACGGTTTCCGGCAGATCGAGATCCTTCTGAATTTCTCCATAGCGACCGACGACCTGCATCAGGGCCTCTTCATAGACTTCGCCGGCGAGCACTTTATTCGCCAGCGCAATCAATAGGTCCGTAACCTTCGTGTCATCGCCGCTGCGTTTCCCCGGTGCGGAAACCACCACAATCCGGCGCGCGGCATCAGCCACAACAACATCAATAATCTTAGAAATCTGTTCCGCATTCGCTACGGATGAACCACCAAATTTTACTACTTTCATTTTAACACCTTTTATTAACCGCTAATGGCCGCAAATATACGCTAATTATGAGATAGAACGACTCGCGTCCATTCTAACTTCGGCTTTTTAAAATTAATCAGAAGCCCGACGCTCAATCCGGCAATATGAAGATAGTTCAACATTCTTCCTATCTCGACACCACCAATGGCTTCGATAGTTTTTGTATCAACAACTACCCGATACTCAACAACTAGATCGGGAATATAATCATCAACCTTTTCTCCTTTGTAGAGCACGGGAAAAATTTCCTGCTGAGAATAGGGTATACCCTGTAATTTGAATTCCACGCACAAAGCACGCTCATAGGTTTTAGGCGAAGACCATGACCCAGCTCATTAAGCACCTCCATGGCACAGCCAACGATTCGGAAAACAAGTTCCTTTTCTTCCAGCTGTTTATTCGCATCCATTAGCGTTTATTTGCGGTTCCTATTCAAAATCTTCGAGGCGCATGCGGATCGGCTTGGCGCAGGAAACATCCAAGGCCTGGATTTCTTCTATCGCCGCAACGAATTCCGATTCCTTGGCTTTCTGCGTCAGTATAACCACCGGTGCACGGCCGCTTTCATGACGTTCTTTCTGAACGACCGATGCAATGCTGATGTTATGCGCACCGAAAATATTCATCACTTTCGCCATAGCGCCCGGTTTGTCTTCCAAGCAGAGGCGAATGTAGCAACGTTTCTCAATATTTTCGGCCGAGCAGTATTTCAGCTCATTCTTTTGCAGCATCATGGTCACGCTCACCGG
>CAKZQV010000204.1 GCA_937141895.1 uncultured Verrucomicrobiota bacterium | reverse complement strand
TAGAAAAAAAAGGCCGCACCGTTCTGCTCGACATCAATGCCATCGAAACCGCGCGCGATGTCTTTTCCGACTGTGCAGTCGGGGCGGGTGAAAATCCCGGTACATTTAAAATGAACGACATTCACGCGGCCTATGTGCAGTCTTCGCTACTGTCGCTCGACGGTATTGATATTGAAAGCGCGCCGGAATGGATGAGCAAAGCCGAAACGCAAAATCGCGACGCCAAAGTGGAACCGGTTTTTATTGGCGATGAACTGGAAAACACACTGCGTGATTATCAGAAAGACGGCGTCTACTGGCTCAGCTTCTTGGAACGTTCAAATTTTGCCGGAATTCTGGCCGACGAAATGGGCTTGGGGAAAACCCTGCAAACCCTGACCTGGCTGTCGCTCGAACGCGAAAACGAAAAAGCACACGATGCCCCGGCCGTCATTATCTGCCCCACCAGCCTGGTGGACAACTGGGCCGAGGAAGCTGAAAAATTTGTCCCGCATCTGCGCGTTCAGAAAATGCACGGACCGGATCGGCATGCATATTTTCCAACCCTGAAAAACCAGGATCTGATTATTACCTCCTATGCCCTGATCCGCCGTGATCTGGATGAATATCTGAAACACACGTTTTCGGTGGCCGTGCTCGACGAAGCACAGCACATTAAAAACCGGACCACGCAGAACGCCACGGCCGTGAAGAAAGTGCTGGCGCATCACAAGCTCGTGCTCACCGGTACCCCCATTGAAAACAGCGTGACCGATCTCTGGTCGATTATGGATTTCCTGATGCCGGGGTACCTCGGAAGTCACAAAGCGTTCCGCGAAAACTATGAACTGCCGATTCAAAACGGCGGCCCCGATGCCGAGCTTGCCCAGATTCGTCTGCGTCGTAAACTCCATCCCTTCCTGCTGCGACGCTTGAAAAAAGAGGTGGCCAAAGATCTGCCCGATAAAATTCAGCGTGTCGCCCACTGTACCCTCAGCGGGGATCAGGCGAAGGTGTACAAACAGCTGGCCGAAAGTGCGAAAAAGGAAATTACCGGACTCGTCGATCAGCAGGGCTTTAATAAATCGCGGATGCAAATTCTCAAAATTCTCCTACAGCTCCGCCAGACCTGCTGCCATCTGGATCTGCTGAAACTGCCCGGAATTTCCAGCGAATTTCCGTCCGCTAAATTAGAGCTGTTTTTTGAGTTGGTGAATGAAGCCCTCGATGCCGGACACCGCATTCTGGTTTTCAGCCAGTTTACCTCCATGCTCTCCATCATCCGCGAAGAGCTGGAAGCCCGGGAGCTGAAATACTGCTACCTCGACGGCTCAACCAAAGACCGTCAGGCGCGAGTGAAGGAATTTAACTCCGACAAATCGATTCCCCTCTTCTTGATCAGCCTGAAAGCCGGCGGAAGTGGGCTCAACCTGACCGGCGCCGATATGGTCATTCATTTTGATCCATGGTGGAACCCCGCCGTTGAAGATCAGGCCACCGACCGCGCCCATCGTATCGGCCAGAAAAATACCGTCTATTCCATCAAGCTGATCACCAAAGGAACGGTCGAAGAAAAAGTCCTTCAGATGCAGCAGAAAAAAAAGAGCGTCATCGACGCCACCCTCGAAAAGGACGGCGATCTGGGCACGGCCCTCTCCTGGAACGACGTGCAGGAGCTGCTTTCCGTATAACATCCATCTCCATAACATTGTGGCCTAAAGAACCGAATTATTCCTCGCAGAGTCGCTGAGATCGCTGAGTTCTGCATGGACTCGCATTAAAAAACGCTCAGCGCTCTCTGCGACTCTGCGAGGGAAATAGTTTCTACGCCAAAGTTTTTGCGAATGGTATAATTGGGATAAACCTTCCAATCTTTGGAAACCATGCGCATGGTGCGGCATGAGTTTTTTCTATGAACAGCTGGATTTCCAGCCCACCCCGATCGGCGACCTGATGCTGCGCCGGCGTCGCATGCCGCTATTTGGCGACACCGATATCTATGAAGTAAAGTTGGCCGAAGATTTTCTGATGACCAGTCTTTTCCATGAAGCCGAATCCCAATTGGCCATCCTCGGGCTCGCCGCGATGGATCAGGAAAACCTCGACGTGGTGGTCGGCGGTCTCGGCCTGGGCTACACGGCCGTCGAAGCGCTGAAGGATGATCGGGTTGCCTCGCTGGTTGTCGTTGATTTTCTGGAGGCCGTCATTGGCTGGCACCAGTCGGAATTGGTGCCGCTGGGTAAAATACTCAATGAAGATGAGCGATGCCGATTGATGCATGCCGACTTTTTCGCCCTCATGCATAACCCGCCGGAAAAGCAGGTCGATGCCATCCTGCTGGATATCGACCACACCCCCACCAACGTGCTGAACCAAACCAACACCCATTTCTACACCGCAGAAGGTTTAGCCGAAATGGCACTGCATCTGAAACCCGGCGGTGTGTTTGCCATGTGGGCCGACGGCGCCCCGGACGAAACATTCCGCGCCCATCTTGCAACCGTCTTCACATCTGCCGAAGCGCACACCATCGAATTTGACAATCCGATCACCGGAGGCTCATCGGTCGGAGCCGTCTATGTCGCACAGGGCTCCAGAACAAACGGATGAGTTGTATGTGAAAAAGGCCCTGTCTTTAGGCACGATTTTCCAACCATTGGAAATTAGCAGCAGTTTTAGGCAGGGCTGGGCCGACGATTTCGCCGCATCAAGGAACTCCAAATAAACCCTGCTTTTCACCGATCGGCGCGCTCGGTCCGAAGAATCGGACTCCGCCCGTACGGAGCGATCACGCCCTCCCCAACAGTCGCTGATGACACAACCACATTTAACACTTGATTGAATTATACAAGACGAGCAAAACTGTTTCTTCTTTACCTAGGGGATTTATGAAGAAAACACTGTTTGTTTCGCTGTTGTTCATTGCACTGCTCGGAGGCTTTGGAATGGGTTATGCCTATCGCATAGCCACGGAAACCAATGGCTTTATAGCCAAACCTGTAATGCCTCCAGAGCCCGTGGTTGTGACTCAACCCAAAATTGATGAGGAGGAATCGCGCGAAAAGGAGTTGCTGATCCAGGCGATTGAAGAGCTCAATCTCACCACAGCCGAGCTGGAGGAAGCTCAACGCCAACTCAACGCTCAGGCCGAAAGCGTGCGGCGATTCAATTGGCTGATGGATAAATGGTCTGCTAACGAATTCGGAAACCTGAATCGGCTCAATATGGGGTTCAGCAGTTTCACCCCGGACAAAGGGCTCTCGGAATTCTTCGGATGGGACGAAGCCACCGTCTCTGCCATGAATAAAATCGGTGAATCCATGACGGTTTCCGTCAAGAAATGGGAAAGTGAACACGCCGTTTATGTAGAAACAGAAGAAGATAAACTGGTCTATGAGCTTCCCGTTGCCCCTGAAGCATTTAAAGAGGGCTATCTCCGTGAGATGGCTGAAATCCTCCCTTAATCTGACTTTGAATCCCTCTCGAAAATAATGGCTCAACAGTTCAGAAAGATTGAAAAACAGCGCAAAGTATCCCTCTCCATACAAGACAACATAATCTCCCCATTCCCTTTCGGCGGCGACAACCCGAAGGATCAGGAATGGATGATTATCGAAGTGGAACAGGAGTCCGATATTGGATACGGCATGGTTTTCCCCAAACGTACGATGATCCCCTATGAAGAAGGCCGGACCATACCTGTGGACTGGAATCATATTTTCAATCTGGAAACTGACCCTAACGCACCGGAACCTCCGTACCGTCGTGGGGAAGAAAACAGCGCATTCAATGCGGCAGGAAATGCCAAATTTTCACCGATAAGGTGATCTTTCACAAAAAGAAGTTGCCTTTAGGGACGGATTTCCCGATATTCCCCGCTCCCAAGAACAAAACGGAGTGTAGCGCAGTCTGGTAGCGCGGTTGCTTTGGGAGCAATAGGCCGGGGGTTCGAATCCCTCCACTCCGACCACTTTTTAAGCCGTTCGCATTTGCTGACGGCTTTTTCTTTCCCAAGAATAGAACCTATAGATGCGGCGACTAAATATGGGGATTATTTGCCACATAATCGGAAGTGCATAGCGCCCGATTTAGCGCATAGAGAACAAAGAAAAGACCCTCTATTTTGTGTTCTCTGCGCGCTTTCGTAGCAAATTCTTCAGCCCCATGAGATTTTCAATATTTAATCGCCGGAGCAATACCTGCAGCTACTATCCATGATCGCGGACCTCGGCTACAGGAATCAGCGAAAACCTCCCCATCAACATCACCGGCGTTCCAATTATTGGAAGACTAGACCCCATAACGCATAGTCGAAACCGTCAATCGTTTCGGGCTGAACGCTCCAGGTCCAGAGTATCAGGAACGTCAGCAGTGTTTTACTGTTGTTATCGGATGCATCTCGCACTTCCCTTCTGCTCGGTTACAACCCGTCTGGAGAATCGTCTAGGTTATTTTTGGACCTGTTGCGAATGAATTTATGTGACTTAGTTCTACCATGATAAAGTCTGCCTTTCCGTACCTCGCTAAATGGTTTATACCTTTAACAAATTAGGATCAGGGGGATGGTATGAAAGAGATAAAACCGGTGGGTGGACTGGCCCGAAAAACTATCGTGATGCTGTATTTATATATTTTCTCAATGGCTTGTCACATGATGACATCGATCTATGAAGTCGTAGAACTCTCCTTCCATGATCCAGATGCTTATCTCGATGGACTGCTGCTTTCACAGTCATTAACAGCCCTAGTCGGACTGGTCTTTTTAGTGATTTATATCACCACAGCGGTCTTCTTTCTGAAGTGGACCTACCGCACCAGCAAAAATCTTCACACGTTGAGCGGAGGCACATGGCAGCATTCCGCCGGCTCTGCGGTCGGCTGGCATTTCGTTCCGATCGCCAGCCTATTCAAACCCTACCAGGTCATGCGCGAAATATGGACCAAGGCGCACAAAGCGTGGACGCCGAATACCAAGTTGCTGCCGGGCTGGTGGACGCTCTGGCTGATCTCGACTTTTTTGGGGCAAATTCTCTGGCGACAAGAAGGCGAAGTGGTTCGCGATTTTCAACTAATGGCAGTCACTCAGATCATTTCCGATATCATCGACATTGCCCTTGGCTTTGCGGCCATTGCTCTCGTTTCAAACATCGCGCGGGCCTATGAAGAAAATTTCTATGGGGCTACGGAAGCTGAGGAAGATAGGCTTGAGAAACTTTCTGAACCGACAGGCGAAACCTCCAGTTATCGGAGCAACCTACAGGCCCAAACTAAAGCAGAATAACGCCTTCAAAGGATGAACAACATGCTGATCGAAACTGCGAAACAATTGAATCAAGCTATTCGACTGGGGCGGGCTGCTGACTATATTGCGCAGGAGGAAGAACGCCTGCAGCGGGAAATCAGCACGATTGCCGATCGGATTGAACAAAAGAATCATGCGCTGAAATGGGTTTGGCTGGCGGGCCCCTCCTCTTCCGGCAAAACAACCTTTACGCGCAAACTCAGCGAGGAACTTCATCGGCGGGGAATAAAGACTCATCCGATCAGCCTCGATAATTATTTTGTAAACCGTGCGCTGACGCCGAAAAACCCAAAAGGTGAATATGACTATGAGCATATCGAAGCGCTGGACCTCACCCTGCTGGAGCGTCACCTAGAAGACCTAGGCGGCGGCAAAACCATTGAACTGCCTCACTTTAAATTTCTGCACGGCAAACGCGAATTCCGGGGCGAACTGCTCAGTCTGAAAAATGACGAGTTGGCCCTGATTGAAGGGATCCACGGCCTCAACCCGAGACTGACTTCTTTTGTGGATCCGATGCACTCATTCAAAATTTATATTTGCTCGCGCACATCGCTGAAGATCGATCATCAAACGCGAATTTCCACAACCGATCATCGCCTGCTTCGCCGCATGATCCGAGACTACAGCTACCGCGGGCACACCGTGTCCAAAACCTTCAATCTCTGGCCGGCCGTGCGGGCCGGCGAGGACCAATGGATTTTCCCGTTCCAGCCCTTAGCTGATATGGAGTTTAACTCCGCCATGGGCTATGAACTTCCAGCCTTGAAACCCATGGCAGAGCCGCTGATCCGGGAACTGCCCCAAACCCATCCGGGCATCCAAAAAGCCCGGGAGCTTTTGACGCTTTTGGGCTGTTTTGAAGGGATTGAAAAATCGATGGTCCCGGAGGATTCGATCCTCCAGGAGTTCATCGAAACGCCGGACTAGTCGTCGAGATTCACCACAATAAAGCGGGAAACCCGGCCATCGGTGACGAGGAAGAGAATCCGTTCGCCTTCATTTTCACGAATCGCTTTTTTAAAGGACGAAATGGAATCAACCGGTCGGCGATTAATACTGGTGATGACCTGCCCCGGCTGAATGCCGGCTTGCCAGGCAGCAGAGCCCTCATCCACTTCCGTTACAATGACGCCTTCAATATCTTCATATCCCATTCGGCTTGCGACATCGCTTTCCATGCTTTCGACGGTGATGCCCAGTTTTTCAACCGCGTCATCTTCGCCCAGCACAACGCCGTCATCGCCTTCCATCTCTTTGGTGATCGCCGAGATTTCGATATATTTACCGTCGCGGAAAATCTTCAGCTCAATTTTTGAATTAGGCGGAGTGTTGGCCACGCGGTTGCGGAAGGGCTGCAGCTTAGTAACTTTTTTGCCGTTCATCTCAACCACGATGTCTCCACCTTTGATTCCAGCTTCCTCAGCGGCGGAATCTTCGACCACCTGATTGATCAGTACGCCGCCTTTTTCTTCGAGCCCGAAGGTGGCGGCGAGATCTTCATCGACCTCCTGGAGATAGACGCCCAGCACGCTACGCGAGACTTTTCCGTATTTGATCAGCTGGTCTTTAATATTCACGGCCTGATTGATGGGAATGGCAAAACCGATGCCCATATAGCCGCCGCTACGCGTGTAAATTGCGGTATTAATCCCAACCACTTCGCCGTCGATATTGAGCAGTGGCCCGCCGGAATTGCCCGGGTTGATGGCCGCGTCGGTCTGGATAAAGTTGCCGTATTCAGCAATGCCGGTTTCGTCCCGTCCTTTGGCGCTCACAATACCTGCTGTAATCGTCTGGGACAGGCCGAAGGGATTCCCCGCCGCCAGCACCCACTCGCCGACCTCCAGCGCTTCAGAATCGCCCAGCGGCACCACCGGTAGCTCCTCGCCGTCCTCAATCTTAATCAGCGCGACTTCTGTTTTCGGATCCGTACCGATCAGCTTGGCCTCAAAATCGCGTCCGTCGCCTAACGTGACGGTAATTTTATCGGCATCATTCACCACGTGGTTGTTCGTCAAGATGTAGCCGTCTTTGGAAATGATAAACCCGGAACCCTGCCCGCGCTGATGATATTCCCGAGTTTGCGGTTCCTGCGGCTGGTACCCGCGATAACCGCGCCCAAAAAACTCCTCGAAAGGATGACGATAGCGTCTGGACGGAACTTCAACGGTTGATTCAACATCAATGAAAACAACGGCCGGCAGAGCGTCCTTGGCAATTTCGGTAAACGCGTTTCCGGTTGCTTTCAGTTTTTCTTTGGCCCCGGCTTCAGCCGAAGATGATGACAACAGCACGACAGCGGTCATGGATGCCGCAAGGAATTTGATACCACGCATTTTTATACTCCTTGATTAATTGGTTTACAAAAGACGTGGATTTAGAACAACGACTGCGCGATATGTTCAAAGAAAGTGCGAAGGTTTTCCAATGATTGGAAAACCGGATTATTGCCAACTGAAAATATAGTCGTTCGTCTCGCCGCGGCCGATGGTTTCGTACAACCCGATGGAAACGACCGCAACTTTACGGCGAAGTTCGTCACCATCGACGGTGATCAAAATCCCATCATAATCGGTATCGAGACCAATGATATAGTCATATCCCCACGGATCGACATATCGGCTCGAATCCGTCGACTGCTGCTCCAGAAAAATGATATTGGCCGGGTTCAGCGGATCATCTCGTTCTTCCACCGTAAGGATAGAAATCAGGGTGCTGTTATCCGTCGCGATAAGACTTAAACCAGTATCTGCACTAAATTCGTCAGACGGCAATTTCCCATATTTATTGAAATAGGCCATCACGGCCGTTTCGATGGATTTCATCTCCACCTGGGCCTGCGCTTTTTTGGCATTCATCCGGGCCCGGCTCAGTCCTTTGGACCCCAGCGTGATGAGTATGCTCAGAATCACGATGACCACCAGCATTTCAATAAGAGTAAAGCCGCGCATTTTCATGAATCAGTATCCTACACGGGACGGGTCGATATTGTCAGCATCATCTTCAGGGTCCACGCCCTCCGACCAAATAGAATAGAGAAACCGGTTGGAGCAGGAATAGCCATACTCCCGCCCCCACGGATCGATGGCATGAAAATCCCCGAACTCCTGAAGGTCGCGGAGAATATGGGTCATATTTTCTGATTTTGGGTATCGGCCATATTCCACACGATACTCTTCCAGCGCATTCCGGATCAGCTCAATATCGGCCTTGGCCTGACTCTCTTTGGCGGAATTCCGGGTCAGGGAATAGCCGGCGGCTCCGATACCGATCAGAATGACCACAATCAGCATTACGAACAAAAGTTCAATCAAGGTGAACCCGGCGTTTCCAGACCTTGGAAAATTCCAAGGTCTGGAACATTCCAACCGCTGGAAGATTCCAATCATTGGAAATTAACGGGCAATACCCTTTTCGGAGGCGCGACAGAATTCAAGCAGGTGCTTGATTTCATCGGTCTGTTCCACCTCAGCCTCGATTTTATCGAGGGCGTCAGATGCATTTAGTCCTTCCTGACGGTAGAGAATCCGATAGGCTTCTTTGACGGCTTTGCGGCCTTCTTCGGAAACCCCACGGCGCTCCATACCGATTCGATTGAACGTGCGAACCTCAATGGGATCGCCGTGGCCAATCATGAAGGGCGGAACATCTTTGGTAATTTTAGACATGGCCCCAATGTAGGCCATCGTGCCGACGCGCATGAACTGTACAATGCCGACGGAACCTTCGATGGTGGCATAATCCTCAATAATCACATGACCGGCAATCTGGCAGGCGTTCACAATAATCACGCCGTTTCCAATGTGGCAACAGTGCGCGATGTGCGAATAAGCCAGAATATGGCAGTGGTCGCCCACCGTAGTGTAATCCCCATCGTTGGTGGCCGCGTTGATGGTGACGTATTCACGGATGGTGTTGTTATTCCCGATTTGAACGCCGGGTTTACCGCCCTTGAATTTTAAATCCTGCGTCATACCGCCCAACACAGCGAAGGGTGAAACCTTGTTGTTTTCACCCAAGGCGGTATTGCCTTCGATCACGACATGAGAGGCGAGCTCTGTACCGGAACCGATCACGGCCTCGGCACTGATGACACAATATGGGCCAATGACGACGTTATCCGCAATTTGTGCACCGTCGGCCACAATGGCGGTCGGATGGATATTCGCCATGGGTTTACTCCGTGCCGTAAGCAAACGTCAGTTCACCTTCACTCACCAGTTCGTCACCGACATAGCCCTTGCCCTGAACGGTGGCCATGCGCGAACGCAGACGAATGGTTTCGATTTCAACGCGGAAAGTATCGCCGGGAACGACCGGCTTGCGGAACTTGACCTTGTTCATCGACATGAAATACGCAATTCGGCCTTCGTTGCCTTCGCGCGAGTTCAGCATGATGCCAGCAATCTGAGCCATGGCTTCCATCTGCATGACACCGGGCATGACCGGATTGCCGGGGAAATGGCCCTGAAAGAACTCTTCGTTCATGGTCATATTTTTAATCCCAGTAACGGTGCAGGCTTCCATATCCAGTTCAGTGATACGGTCGACCAGCAGGAAAGGATACCGGTGTGGAAGTACTTCCATGATTTCGGTCACGTTCATTACAGACATCTTCTAACTCCTATATATTCAAGTGAAACTGACAGGAAAACCTACATTTTCGGACCATTCGAATCAATGCCCGTCTTCGGCTAATAGTTTGTCCAGTTCCGGACAGCCCTTAGGCACGCTCCAGGCATAGGGAAAGGATCGGCATTGCTCGGGCCGCGCCTCATAGACAGAGCAGTGATCCCCTCTCAGCCAGGCGCAGCTTCCATCGGCCTGATCCAGCAGTGCCAGCTGTTGGCGGTTCGGGGCCAAACGGGTATGCTGAGCAATAAAATCCGACTCTTTCAACCCTAGGAAATCGGCCATATTGCGGATGTCTCCATCGGTCAACAGCACAGAGCCGCCCCACCGGCAGCATTCGCCGCAGCCGGAGCACTTAAATCGCTTTAAAATATCGGGGTTTAACATTGAACAGGTTGACCTCAAAAGCATCTGAATACATTGACATTTAAATCCGTAACGCGCACTATTCACCTTTCATGTCGCATCTGTGCCGGTGCGGTGTATTAGTTGAAATTCTAAGAAAGGATCAAGAACGATGTTCGACAATTTGGTAAACAAGAAGATCATGATGATTCTTCCAGTGGCCGCCATACTTGCAATGACCGGCTGTAAGGAAGAAGAAGCGGCAGCAGCACCTGCTCCAGAGCCGGTAGACCTCTCCGCAACCGAAGATCTTTTCACAGAACCCGTAAAAGCGAACCCGCTGTCGCAAGATCCAAGCGCCGTTGTGGTTCGTGTGAACGGCGAAGATATCACCCGCGGCGAAATCCTCGAAATGATGAACATCGCCATGCAGCAACTCCAGGGCCGCGTGTCCCCGCAGCAGCTCCCCCAGATTCAGGGGCAGATGTATGAGCAGATCAAAAACGACCTGATCACCAAAAAGCTGATCGATGCTGCCGTTGCAAAAGCCAACGTCACCGTTGAGCCGGCAGAAATCGACGAAGCCCTCACGGCACTTCAGAGCCGCATTCCTCCGGGACAGACCCTCGAAGCCGCACTGGCTGCTCAAGGCACTACCCTTGACGAGCTCAAGGAAAACATTGCCAACGACATGAAAACCCGCAAATTCCTCGAAACCAAAACCGAGGGTGTTACTGAAGCGACAGAAGCGGAAGCCCAGGAATTCTACGATTCCAACCCGCAGAACTTTGAACAGCAGGAAAGCGTTTCCGCTTCCCACATCCTGATCAAAACCGACGGCGCCACCAATGACGTGCAGAAAGCAGAGCTGAAAGCGGAACTCGAAGCGATCCGCGCAGACATTATTGCAGGAAAAGTCACCTTTGAAGAAGCGGCCGGCGAGCATTCCGGTTGCCCAAGTAAAGCTCAGGGCGGTTCCCTCGGCACCTTCGGAAAGGGCCAGATGGTTCCGGAATTCGAAGTGGCGGCCTTCACCCAGGAAATTGATGAAGTCGGCGACGTCATCGAAACTCAGTTCGGTTACCATATCATAAAAGTGACGGAGCGTTCCGAGCCGGGTACCGTTCCGTTCGAAGAAGCCAAAGAGCAGATCATGTCATACCTGAGCGGTCAGAAAAAACAGGAAGCCGTACAGGAATACATCAAGAGCCTGCGCGACAGTGCTACCATCGAAGAAATCGCCATCTAAGATTTTTTCCAGAGTTTGGAAAACACCCTGCCCTGCGGCAGGGTGTTTTTTTTGGGCCCGTAAAAAAGACCTACTCCCGCCCCGCCATCGATTACCCAATCCTCATATTTTCCTCGCAAAGCTTTTACCGCAGCAGCGCATGTTCATCCACATCTACAGAGTGGTCGTGAAGGAGAACCGGGATTTTTTATTCCTGAACCTCATGAGGGCCGATGTTAACAGCCGTAAAGGGAATATGTCCGACGGCTGGATTTTTAAACTCAACCTATACGGGAGATGGTAATGAACAAACTCATACTCGCGACAGCAGGTATCGTCGCAGCTTCAGCAGTATCCGGTGCATATGCCAACCATGGCCACAAGGCTCGCAAAACAAACAAACTGTTTCACCATGTATCCACCTTTGATGTCATGGCTGGAAACGGTTCCGCCGTGGCGGAAATCGTGGATGCGTCCAACGATGGGAAACAGCTCGTCTACACCGATAGCGATAACGAATCGATTGGATTTGTAGATATCACCCATCCGGCAATCCCCGTCGGCACCGGCACCCTCGAGGTTGGCGGAGAGCCGACCAGTCTGGCCATTCTTGGTGATTGGGTCTTAGTTGCAGTAAACACCTCCCCCAATTTTACTAACCCATCCGGCAAGCTGGTTGTGGTTGACCGCAATGCACGCAGTATCGTTGCAGAGCACGAACTCGGCGGGCAGCCGGACTCGATTGCAATTTCTCCCGACAATGCCTACGCGGCGATTATTATCGAAAACGAACGCGATGAAGACCTGAACGATGGGCTACTTCCGCAGAATCAGACCGGGGAGCTGCTGATTGTTGATCTGATCGGCAGTGCCGACAGCTGGGACATCCGCTCCGCAGACCTGTCTCCGGTTGCTGCTCATGCATACGCAGGATCCGATCTGGAGCCTGAGTTTGTCGATATCAATGGCCAGAACGAAGCCGTGGTAACCTTTCAGGAAAACAACCACCTTGCCATTATTGACCTCGCAACCGGTGACACGATCAATGAATTTTCCGCCGGTTCCGCAGACCTGATGAATGTCGATACCGAAGAAGAAGGTCTGATCACCTTCACCAACAACATCACCAAACGCCGTGAACCGGATGCCGTGACCTGGATCGATAACGACTCATTCGCCACAGCAAACGAAGGCGACTATGAAGACGAAAACGGCGAAGGTGGCGGAAGCCGCGGCTTCACCATCTTCAATCAGGACGGTACGGTTGAATATGAATCCGCCGAGTCGTTCGAGCATTGGCTAGCGTCCGCCGGGCATTATAATGAGAGTCGCTCGGAGAACAAAGGTTGTGAGCCCGAAGGCATTGAGGCCGGAAAATATGGTC
>CAKZQV010000203.1 GCA_937141895.1 uncultured Verrucomicrobiota bacterium | reverse complement strand
CGTACATCCCCCGACGCTCGATGCGCTCGAAAATGCCGAAACCCGCTGCGAAACCATCGCCAATGACGTGGATCTGGTGAAACAGTATCTGGTCGATCATATTTAACGGGTGTGTTAGATCATATAAATGAAACTGCCGATTTCACTCTTTCTGGCGATTAAATATCTCAAGCCGAAGCGCTCGATGGTGTCGTTCATCACGATCCTGACGATGTGCGGGATTATGCTCGGCGTTGCGATTTTGATTGTGGTGCTTTCCGTGATGACCGGATTTGATGATGTGCATAAAGAGCATATGATCAAGCTGGATTCGCATATTCAGATTTCAACCCGCGGAAATTCGCCGTTCGTTCCCGATCGCGTGCTTGAGGTGCTTGAGCAAATACCGGAGGTCAAAGCCGCGGCCCCGGCGGTTGAAGGGTTTGTATTGGTGACCCGGAATGATCAGGCGATCCCGGGCATGTTGCGCGGGATAGACCCAGAGTTGGAACGCGATATTTCGGATATTGAGTCCTATCTAGTGGACGGGATTCTCCCGCTTGAGGAGGAGACGGTGGTGGTTGGCAGCAGGCTGGCTATGATGCTCGGGATAAATGTGGGTGACCGTCTGACGGTTGGTTCCGCGCAATGTATTATGAATTTGAGCGAGAATGAAATCCGGTTGCCGGCGGAGCTGGAAGTGGTCGGCATTTTTTCGGTCGGGATGTATGACATCGATTCGAAGTTTATGATTACTTCGCTCCCGACGGCCCGCGATGTTTTTGCGCTGGAGGATGGCGTGGAAACGCTGCGGGTCATTACGGAAGATCCTTTTACGGTTTCAGAAACGGGGTTGAAAATTCGCGATCAGCTTCGTGAGGCGGCGTCCAAGGATCGGAGCCTCAGCTGGTTCCGTTTTCTGACGACGCGGTCGTGGATGGATATGAATCAAAGTATGCTCAGCACACTGGCGGTGGAAAAAAATATGATGTTTTTGCTGCTTTGTGCCATTTCGGTGGTTGCGGCCTTCTGCGTGTCGATCAATCTGATTAATATGGGGATTCAGAAAACGCACGAGATCGGCCTGTTAAAAGCCGTGGGTTTTTCATCGGGAAAAATTGTGGGGATCTTTCTGTTTCTCGGCACGGTGCAGGGGGTGTTCGGTTGCCTTCTGGGCTCCGCACTGGGGATCTGGTTTTCGAGTAATCTCGATTCGGTGCTGAATTTTCTGCGACGATTTAATCCCAACCTGATGTCGGCGGAGTTTTATCAATTCACCGATATGCCTTCGCGGACGACGGGCGAGGATGTCCTTTCCGTCTGCGTCATTGTGATGGTCTTCAGTATTATTGCCGGCATCCTGCCGGCCATCCGTGCGGCGGCGATGCAACCGGTTGATGCGTTGAGGTATGAATGAGACGGCTGTTTGTCAGTCTGGCTCTTGTTCTGTCGGTCAGCACGTTTGCCCAGATCGACGGAGATCCGCTTTATGCCCATATCGCGCAAAGCAATGAAACGTTTTATGCCTGGCGTCCATTTTATTCCAGCTCCACGGAGCCGGAGCGCTGGCGTAAGGATTATCTCTGGCCACTCTATACCCGTAAGGGATTCAAGGATGAACAGTATAGCCGCGTTCTATTTTTCGGCTACAACAGTGATTTCAATAAAGAGGATGGTCGCCACCGTAACTGGATAATTCCATTCTGGTTCAGTGGCACCAATGCTGAAGGGCAAGACTATTGGGCGCTGTTTCCAATCTATGGAAATATTGATGAGTTTCTGGGGCGCGATAAAGTGCATTTCACCCTCTTTCCCTTTTGGTATACGAGTGAGATTAACGAGGTCAGCCAGTGGACGGTGCTGTGGCCGCTGATTTCCAAAGCTGAAGGCGAAAAGGTGGATCGTTTTCGGGTGCTCCCTTTCTATGGGCGGAATGAACTCAAGGGAGAGTTCAAAAAGAAATATATTCTATGGCCGATCTATAGTTCGGTGGAATATACCAACGAGCGAAATCCGGGCGGCGGATTTATTCTGGTTCCCATCTTTGGAAAAATTGACACGGAACGTTCGGACAACTACTGGGTGATCCCGCCATTTTT
>CAKZQV010000202.1 GCA_937141895.1 uncultured Verrucomicrobiota bacterium | reverse complement strand
CCATAGAACTCACTGCGGCCACGCTTCCGAATTTTGAGCTCGATGCCGAGGTCGTACACCATAAACTGCGCGATCAGGGTATGCTCAAAACCGTAGAGATTGATGCCCGGAAGCTCGACTTTATCGACAGCGCAGGACTCGGCTATCTCATTGCTCTAAAAAAACTGACCCAGGCCGAAGGCGTCTCCATGTCCATCACCAACCTCGACCCCAAACCGCGCCGCACCTTCGAAATCGCCCGCGTCGACAAAATTCTTTTGCACGCTTGAATCAGGCGGCAGAGTGAATGCTGATTTCTCGTTCGAGAAGAGCGCCCAGTTTATCCTTTTCCATTTTGAGATCCATAGTGGGCGGCCTGTCCCGCACTCCTGACGAAACAAATGCACTATAGCAGTTTCGATGACTTTCAAGGTCTGGAAATACAGCACGGCAATCGCCGCACGGGTGATGGTGTTGTTCTGCTCGAACCCGACATCGACCCCGGCGATCGTTTTAATTTCGCCAAAATCATCCGTGAGGTTGATGTGCGACTGCAGATTTTTCTGAATCGCAATCGCTTCCTTCGGGCTGACATCCCATGGGTGCATGATTACGTGACGAGTGAAACGTGATTCGTGATTTACATTTTACTGAACGCCTCCAAAAAGGCATCCATATGATCGTTGGTATGGGCGGCGGAGACGAAGGCGACTTCGAAACCGCTGGGCGGGGTATAGAACCCGTGACCGAGCATATGATGGAAATAGGCCGCGTGGGCCTTTTGATCACAGGCTTTGGAATCATCCAAATTATGAACGGTTTCTTTGCGGAAAAACGGAGTGAACATGCCGCCCTTTTGAGCGCAGTGCAGATCAAGGCCTTTTTCGGTGGCGATGCGGTTGATGCCGTCGGCCAGTTTCTTTCCGAGGATTTCCATTTTCAGATAGGGCGATTCATCGCGCAGCAGTTCGAGGGTTTTCATGCCGGCGGCCACCGCCACCGGATTACCGCTGAGGGTGCCGGCCTGATAGACCGGGCCTAATGGTGCGAGCGAGGACATAATGTCCTTACTTCCGCCGAATGCTCCGATCGGCATGCCGCCGCCGATAATTTTTCCCAGGGTGGTAAGATCCGCTTCAACTCCGATGGTATGACCGAAGGTGGTCGGCGCCAGACGAAAGCCATTAATCACTTCGTCAAAAATCAGCAGTGTACCGCATGCGGAGGTCGCTTCGCGCAGCCCTTCCAGAAAACCTTCCGCCGGTTCAACGAGTCCCATATTTCCGGCAATCGGCTCAACTATGACGGCCGCGATATTTTCACCATCGGCTTCGAGAATGGATTTCACGGCTTCGAGATCGTTGTAGGGGGCAACATAAACTTCTTCGGTAGCTGCCGGAGAAACGCCGGCCGATGACGTGGTGCCGCCGGTCAGTAGCCCGGAACCTGAAGCCACCAGCAGATAGTCAGAATGGCCGTGGTAGCAGCCATCAAATTTAATGATTTTACGACGACCGGTATAACCGCGCGCCAGACGGATCGCGCTCATCACCGCTTCGGTTCCGGAACTGACCAAGCGCACCATGTCCATTTCCGGAATCTGTTTAGTAATCAGTTCGGCAAACTCAGCTTCTGCCGCGGTGTTGGCCCCGAAGGTCAGGCCGTCGGCCGCGGCTTTGGCCACGACGTCCACGATTTCTTCCCGCGCATGGCCCAGAATCAGCGGACCCCACGATCCACAGAAATCAATCAGTTCGGTTCCGTCCTCCGTCTGCACGGTTGCGCCTTTGCCTGCCTTAAAATACACCGGCGTTCCACCGACTCCGTTAAAAGCGCGGACCGGGCTGTTGACCCCGCCGGGAATCACTTTTTGTGCGCGTTCAAACCATTGTGCTGAGCTCATATAAATTTCTCCTTATTGGAGGGCTGACGTCCTCGTCGGCCGTGGACAATGAGGACATTGTCCCTCCAGGTTTTAGTCTCTGAAAAGTTCGTTGTATTGGTTGGCCCAGTAGGAGATGAGAATATCGGCACCGGCGCGGGC
>CAKZQV010000201.1 GCA_937141895.1 uncultured Verrucomicrobiota bacterium | reverse complement strand
CAATCGGCCTGCTTCGGTTCGCCACGACCACATTACCGGCCACGCCGCCCACCTTCGGATCGGCAAAATGTGCAACCAGGCTTTCCAGCGCGCCAACATCCATTACGCTGTCAGCATCGATCGTCACAATAATTTCCCCGGTGGCCCGTTTCAGTCCGCGGTTCATCGCCCGGGCTTTCCCGCCATTGGACAGATTCAGATACTTTAAATCCACTCCCGCCAGATCGGTGTGCTCGATAAAATTGCTGATCGTTGCATGCGTGGAATCGGTCGATCCATCATTAATTACGATCAGCTGCAATTTGGGATATTGGGTATTTATTACAGATTGAACGGTTTTCAGAATGCCGACCTCTTCATTCCACGCAGGAATAAGGACAGAAACCGAGGGTTGAAGATTAATCTGCACATTTTTTTGGCGGAGCCATTTTTTTACCGAATAAAACGGAGCACAGCACAGCTGGATGACATATTTCATCAAAAGGGGGAGCAGGAGAATAAACATCGCAGCACGTAGAACATCCAGTTCGGCGACCGGTTTATAAGTGTGCGTGAACGCGAGATACACGATCCCCGCCGTCGCGGCATAAAGCACCGCGAAGAATGCTGCAAATAACATTATGACTCCCCCTTAATTGGACTATTCCGGGGAGTCTTTAATGCAATTTACATGCCATGGATAGATAAAACCACGAATAGACGGCAGCAAATTATGGTTTTGGACAACATAGTTCAGATTATTCAGTGAGCGGCACCGACCATTCGCAACGACGGGACTCTCGCCCAACGTTAAAACCCGTAACTGAAACGGGTTGACGAAACCCGCCGACAGCGGCATGTTCACTCCCCATGAATAATTATAAACACGTGACCATGAACCTTGTCGTACGCCGCCCGGCCATTTGCTGGCTGGCGGCGTCATCGTCTGCGTGTATGGAGAAGCGATTAGGTTAACGACTCAATCCAAAGAACAATTTCCACAAGGCCGCAGATTGCAAAATCTGCGGCCTTTTTATTTTTAAACAGCAAAGAAAGGAGGAATAAAATGTCTATCCCATTGGCCTATATCATCGTGGTGCTGATCTGGAGCACAACACCACTGGCCATCAAATGGAGCGGAGAAGGAGCCGGTTTCCTTTTCGGAGTAACCGCACGTATGATTATTGGGGTCACGCTGGTGCTGACTCTGATTCGAATCATGGGACTCACCTTGCCTTGGCACCGGCGTGCCCGAAAAATCTACCTGATCTCCGGCCTGGGCATCTATACGGCCATGCTATCGGTTTATTGGGCCGCCCAGTTTATACCCTCTGGATGGATCTCGGTGCTTTTTGGGCTAACCCCCATCACCACCGGCATCATGGCCCGGTTATGGCTGAACGAACGCGGCCTCACACGGCCCCGATTGTTCAGTCTGATGATTGCGTTGGCTGGTTTAATCGTGATTTTTCTGCAAGGAGCGGAGCTGGGCGTCAATACCCTGTATGGCGTTGGCGGAGTCCTCGTATCGGTATTGAGCCACTCCCTCAGTTCCGTTTGGATCAAACGCGATGGGCTACAGATGCATGGATTACTTGTGACCGGCGGCGGTCTGTTGGTTTCGGTACCGCTGTTCCTGCTCACCTGGTTTTTCAGTGGCGAGGTCATACCCGATCAGGTAAGTGCCCGGGCTTTATCCTCCATCATTTATCTGGGCGTGGTCGGAACAGGAATAGGCTTCGCGCTCTACTATTTTATCCTGCGCCACGTCGAAGCCACCAAGGTGGCCATGCTCACGATGATCACCCCCGTGATGGCCTTGCTGATCGGACTGTTGCTGAACGGCGAGCAAATCAAGCCGCAGGTGTGGCTAGGTACCGGCTTGATTATGCTCGGACTCACCGGCTTTCAGCTCGGAGAACGCATAGTATCGAAACTGAAAAATTCGGGACCTCGTTCCGTGAATCGAGAACCTGCAGTATGAACTAAACCCAAAGTGGGCGATCCAGTGTGCGATACTGGATCGCCACCTCAGGGGTCAGAGTCCTCGGATCTCAGTGCGTTTCCTACTTCCTAACCACACTAGTCGTTCTCTTAATGACGCCGTTTACTAAACATGAACATCGTATCCGGAATTTACTGTCAGCGCCAATCTTTACTTATAAAAGTCTTTGTGAGGAGTCCCCCTACATTTCAATCAAACCAAAGACCTTCCAATCCTTGGAAGTGCGGCGGTGTTTTTGGGTGCGGAGATGTTGCGGTCGCAGGCAGGCATAGGACATCAAGTCTGCTGTTTACCGCTCGGTCCGAAGGGTCGGACTCCGCGCATGCGGAGAGAGCACGCCGAAGCTGCGCTGCTGCAGCGAACGATCTATGAATGAACGTTGGAATAAAAAGTTCTAACTTCTGGAAAGTTCCAGAGGTTGGAAAACTGCAGGGTGTATGGGTTCAGCTTAGGACTAAAAGCGGCGGAGTTTTTTCGGCTCTTTTTCCTGAGCGTTAGCGCGATGCTCAAAGTTTTTATCGACAATGTCACCGCCGCGGGTTTTCAGAATCGATTCTGCTACAGCTTCGAATTCTTTTTTATTCGATTTCACTTCGAGGAGGGTCCCGTGCTGGTCATAGACGACGGCGAGGTAGCCTTTGTATTCTGTCCCGGCGTCAGAGCGCCCATCGAGCTGGGAGCGACTGACACTTCCGCTCTTATAGGTATGTTCTCCGCGACTGCCTCCGGAAAATGTGAATTCTGATTTTGCCTGCTCCATGATGATGTAATCATCTTTATGTTCTCGCTGCCCAATCAGGAAAACTTCTGAATAGAGCGCTGCTTCATAGTGCGAGGTGCCTGTTTTTCGGATGGTCACTTCGGCCACCATGGTTTCGGTCTGGATCTGAACGCGGCGACCGTTGCCGGTGTTGCTGCGGTCGATATCCATATCCACATCGATTTCCAGCGGCGGGGGTGAATTTTTGATGATATACAAACGATCATCTTCACTGAGCGATTTCAGCGGGACTTTGGCCTCTGCCCCATCGGTCTTGCGCAGTAAGGCTTTATCGCCCGTTAGCAGAATAAATTCCGCCTCGACGGCGTTGCCCTGCGTATCGGTCCAGATCCGGGGCTCTGCAAAACCGGTTAAAACGGCCAGTACGGTGACGGATGATACGATGCTGATTTTTGTTTTCATGTCGAGTTCTCCATTTTGTATATGGAGTTAAACCCACTGCTTCTGAAAAGGTTCCGCCGAACATGAAATTTTTTCCATATAATCGAACCCAACAATAAGGGTGCAGGACGTGGTTCTTTTCACGGCCAAGTGATTGCGAATGATACTTTCCAATTGGAAAATGAGTCATAGGCTCGGCTCAATGGGCCACCTATATGCATCGATGACGCGCGCCTTCTTCGAGAGGCCCGCCCCGCACAAACCATGAATAAGCCGTAACTTTTCCAATCCCTGGAAGTTTCCAAGGATTGGAAATGGGGGCGCTCAAAGCACACGGAATTATCTGTTCAATTTGAGCGCTGTAATTCAACATCCCGTTGTTTATGCACACTTAAAGGCTATGCTTGTTGAGTATGAAAATTTTTGGATTCCATCATCAGTTCTTGTTCCCCTTGCTCATGATCGTGATGGGCCTGATGGCGATCACATCTGGCGCAGATGATTTTTTACAACTTCAAAACCCCAGAACGTTCACCCTCGCGGATCAAAAAACTGTGACGTTAAAGGTGATGGACTGGAATGAGCAAAAGAAAAAATTCCATGTTGAAAACGATAAAGGCCGACGAGTTTGGGTGAGTCCGAACAGTTTTGTCGAAGAAGACCAATTGTATTTTAAGGCATGGATTCAGGCGTACTGGTTTTTATCGAATAACAAGCTCTATGTTTCAGCCAAAAAAGCTGAGCGGGGAGGCTATATTTCTTATACCGTGTCCGTTCAGAATAAAACCCCGGTCGACTATTCAAAAGTCAATATGCATTACGAAGTAGAGCGAATCATTGATCAGTATGAAACGGGCGAGACAAAAGACACCAACGTGCCGGGGAAAATTTTTGTCGGCTTGATCAAATCCGGTGCCCAGAAAACATTCAAAACCCAAGCGGTTAAGGCTGGCGAAACCTACGAAATGGTTCATACCTCGGAACCGACAAGGGTGATGAGCGGCGTGGGTTATACCTACACCAATAGGGTGCAGCGAAAAACCGGAAAACAAAAAGTGACGGGTATACGACTCAAATTCCACGGACCGATGCTGGATAACACGCGGATCATCCGTGAAGTTAACCTGAACAAATGAACCATCCAATGTCTGGAACCGTACATCTGAAACTCCTGGCTGTGTTGCTGTTTTTTTTGGCCTCGCTCAACTGCGGAGCCCAGGAGATGCGCGAGTGGCGTTCCAGGGATGGGTCGCAAACGTTCCGCGGGAATTATGTAACGATCAGGAATGATCGAGACGTTGTTCTTGTAGGCGAAGAGCAGCAACACGTCAGAGTACCGATCGCGAAATTATCGGATGAGGACCAGGACTATTTATTTCAGTCTGAAAGTCGAAAATTTCTGAATCGTACTGCAGGAAAAATTAGCGGACTCTCCTACCCACAAGGCGAAGTGCTGGGGCCGGTTGACGCGATAGACGGCTCAAGCTTTTTTCTCTACGTCCCCAAATCGTTGCCCCGCAATCGCCCTGCCCCCCTGTTGCTTTTCACCGGGCCGACCGGCGGAAAAATGCCGTACATCAGGGACCTCGTCAAAGGCGCGGAGGTGATGGGTTGGATCGTGGCCGTGGTCGTTGAATCCAATTATTATAATTCGGTGGATGTGAATCGGGAAATTTGCAACAGCGTTATACAAACCCTGTTGAATACTGCGCCGGTTGACCGGCGGCGTCTCTATTTTTCCGGCTTTTCGGCAGGTGCATCGGTGAGTTATTACAATGGGGAAAAATGGCAGGCATGCGGATTAATTCCCACGAGTACCTACATCCCTCCCCGGCTCGAACCGCCCTCTTGTGACGCCGTCCTCATCACCGGCGGAAGTGACTTTAATCGCTATACCAGCGCATATGCGCGGAAGCAAATTGGCAAGAACGCCGTTCACTGGTTTCATCCCGGCGGACACAAGACCGCTCCAGCCTGGATGCTGCATGATGCCATGGCACTGTTGGAATCCCGGTTTCTTGAACGATATCCCGACAATAATGAGCAGGAGCTGAACCACTATATTTATTCCATGATCGATTGGATTGATACGTTCAAAGAAAAAGCCCCGTATCGGGCCTATAACTGGGCGGGCTATCTAAGAGAGCATCTTCAACTGAACATCCTCCAGCGCAGAAAACTGAATCAACTTTTCCAAACCTTGGAAACCAACGAACAGAATCAACGGTATGTTCAGGGCCTCGCCGATCTCGATGCACTCATCCTCTCCTATCTCGGAACCATTACCCGGGAATCTAAATTGAACTTTACCGACCCCTCATTAATCGCTGCGTGCGAACCCCTGTTGAAAAAATACAAAAATACGCCGGTTATCAACGATGTGTTGCAAGCCTTGTCTTCCCAAACGGATGAACCCGCATGCGTGCAACCGCATTGGGAGGAGTGACACCGAATTCAGATGGATTTCAGCCTGCCCAGTCAGTGCCAAGATGCCTAGTCTACATTGACCCCAAACCCTTCATTCTGTACCGTCTCGACATTATGACTGACAAAGCTGAAGCCAAGCAGAGGATCGATGAGCTACGCGCCGAAATCGAGCGCCACAATCAGCTCTACTATATTGATGCTGCCCCCGAAATTACCGACCGCGAATACGATGCCCTGCTCCAATCATTGGAAAAAATGGAGGCGGAGTTTCCAGAGTTTGGAAGCTCCAGCTCACCGACCCAGCGTGTAGGTGGCGCACCGCTCGACCGTTTTAACAACGTCAAACATGCGCTCCCGATGATGAGCCTATCGAATACCTACTCGAAAGAGGAACTGGCGGAATTCGATGTCCGCATCCGCAAACTGATCCCCGAAGAAACCTTCGATTATATTCTCGAACCGAAAATCGACGGCGTGGCGATTTCCCTGCGCTATGAAAAGGGCGAACTGGTCCAGGCAGTCACGCGCGGCGATGGAACGACGGGCGATGATGTCACATCCAATGTCCGGACGATCAATTCCATACCGCTACGCCTGTCGGATATGATGCCCCCGGCCGTGCTCGAAGTGCGCGGCGAAATTTATCTGGATACGCAGGGCTTTGCCAAACTGAACCAAAAGCGGCAGGAAGCCGGTCAGGAACCTTTTGACAACCCGC
>CAKZQV010000200.1 GCA_937141895.1 uncultured Verrucomicrobiota bacterium | reverse complement strand
CTGTTCGCCGGAAAGAGGGCGGCATCTATGTGCCCGGCTGCCCTCCGGTCGGAAGCCAGATTTTTAAAACCCTCCAGCAGCATGCCGAAGAAGATGCGCCCGAATGATACTGACCGATTGGCTTTCCTATGCTAAAACTGGGCGATATGAAACGAATCGGAATCACAGTTGGGGATATAAACGGAATCGGACCGGAAGTTACGCTTAAAGCGGTAACAGAAGGTAAATGGGCACGCGACGTGGAGTTCATGCTCTATGGCCCTGTGTCGGCGATCAAGATGCTGGTGCGGGAGATGAAATTGGAGCTTCCGGAATATGTGCACTTGCGCGATGTCGGGGTGGAGGTGTCATGGAATATCGGAGAAATCGCGGTCGATGCTTCACGCGCTGCCGATGCCGCAATACGCAGGGTGGTCGAAGGCTGCTTGTTCGGCGATCTGGATGCGATGGTTACCGCTCCGATCTGCAAAGAGGGATTTCATAAAGCCGGAATCGATGTGCCGGGCCATACCGAACTGCTGGCCGCGCTGACCGGGACCGCCAATTTCGGAATGATGCTTATCGGCGGGGGCCTGCGAGTAACGCTTGTAACACGACATTTACCCATTGCTCAAGTTGCCGGTACGCTAACCAGGGAAACGGTTCAGGAACACATTGAACTGACGGGCCATGCGCTCAAGATGTTCGGTATTGAGAATGGAAAAATCGGAGTCTGCGGCCTCAACCCGCATGCAGGCGATGGCGGCATTCTCGGGCGTGAGGAAATCGAGCTGATTAATCCGGCGATTAAACAGGTTCGAAAAAAAGGGTACAATGTATCCGATGCAGTTCCGGCCGATACCATTTTCTATGAAGCGTTGAACGGGAAATATGATGCGGTGGTGGCCATGTATCATGATCAGGGCCTTGCTCCATTGAAAATGATCGGCTTTGATGAAGGCGTCAACGTTACGCTGGGCCTGCCGATTATCCGCACTTCGCCCGACCACGGTACCGCCTTCGGTATTGCCGGGAAAAATGAAGCCTCACCAAAGAGTATGATGTGCGCCATCGAACTGGCCATTGAAATGGCTTCCAATCCCAACCCTTGGAAATAATGAGTCGCAACGAGTCCCGTCATCGGAAAAATTCGTTGTGGATAAAAAGTGAAAATACAATGTCTGACGAATCTAAATTAACCAGCCCGAAGGAAGTGCGGGCTTTATTGGAAAAGCTGGGCCATCGCCCAAACAAGGGCTTGGGGCAGAACTATCTGATCGATGCCAATATTCTCGACATCATCGCCAATACGGCAGAAATCCAACCTTCGGAAAAGGTCTTGGAGATCGGCCCCGGTCTCGGAGCACTGACTGAACGGATTATTCCGAAAGCGGCCAGCGTCACCTGCATCGAAAAAGATCCGACGATGGCGAACTATCTGAAAACGAGGTTCACTGATTTTACCCTCATTGAATCCGATGCGCTCGACGTCGATATGAATCAGCTGTTTGCGGATGGGATCACGAAGGTTGCAGCCAATTTGCCGTATTCGGTGGCCAGCCGACTAATGGTTGATATTGCGGAGTGCGTATGCCGCCCAGAACTGATGTCATTGACCATTCAAAAAGAGGTGGCCGATCGGTTGTGCGCTCCGGCAGGGGATAAGCACTATGGCGTGTTGTCCGTGCTCACGGGGGTTCACTACGATAACACGCTGGTCAAAAAAATAAGCCCCACCTGTTTTCTTCCGCCCCCGAAAGTCTGGTCGGCGGTTGTTAAAATGAAGCGCCGCGAAATTCCATTGGTTGGACCTGATGTCTACCCGACTTTTAAGAAACTGGTTAAGCACTGCTTCTCCCAGCGTCGCAAGCAGGTGGGAACCATTCTGAAGAGAATCGATATTTCACCGGTCGATGACATATTGTTCGAAGCTGGAATTGAACACACTGAGCGGCCGGAGAAAATCGAGATTGAGCGCTGGGCCGAACTTGCCCAAATTTTATCATAAATTAAACTGCAGACACGAAGTGTTCACAAAGCGGACAAAAGTCCCTCCTTTGAGATCTTCGTGTCTTAAGATTTTGTTGTTTTAGGCTTCCGTCGAAATCCATTTTTGATGGCCAATGACCAGACGACCCATAGGGCTTCATAGACAATGTTGCCGCTCATCTTTGACGTGCCTTCCTGGCGATCTTCAAAAACAATCGGTACTTCACCAATCCGGAAGCCTTTCATCCAGGCTTTGTGCGTCATCTCAATTTGGAATCCATATCCGTTGGCCTTGACCATGTCGAAATCGTAGGACTCGAGGACCTCCCGCCGGAAGCACTTGAAACCGCCGGTTGGGTCGGAAACCGGCATGCCGGTAATGATATGGACATACATCGCCGCACCACGGCTGAGCAACAGGCGGGACATCGGCCAGTTGAGTACGCGAATGCCGCCGCAGTAGCGTGAGCCAATCACGAGATCGTGACCTTCAAGGATCTTATTGCGAAAGTTTGGAATTTCCTGGGGGTCATGTGAAAAGTCACAATCCATCTCCATGACCAGATTATAGTCGCGCTCCAGCGCCCACTTAAAGCCGGCGATATAGGCTCGGCCGAGCCCATCTTTCGAGCTCCGATGCATCACATGCACGCGGGTCTCTTTTTTAGAAATTTCATCGGCTATCTTACCGGTTCCGTCCGGAGAATTGTCGTCAACAATAAGGATATCGACATGGGGCGAAGCGTTCAGCGCCGCAGTCGTCATTTTATTGATGTTCTCTTTTTCGTTATAGGTCGGGATGATGACCAACGTGTCGATATCACTCATAGTCAAAAAATGTAGGCTGAATGACGGTAAAACATCAAGTGCTTGCGGCTTAAATTTCGATGGGGACCAAACGGGGTCCAGCATGGGAAATTACGACCAGCTGGGTCGAATGGCATTCGGCATGGGGGAAAAGTTTTACGGCGGCCTGGTGATAGAGTTTCATCTGTCCCCGATATGAATCGGATACAGACTCGTCTGAAGCCTCGGTAAACTTATAGTCGAAAATCGCATAGCGGTCTTTGGTCTGGCACAGGAGATCGATCGTGCCGTCGATCAGTTGACCTTCATCGTACAGAACAAACGGGAGTTCCGGTCGCAAGGTGTTCATGTCGGCTGTCGCCGCGATCATCATACTACGCGTTTCCTCTATTCGATTGATGAGTTTGGCCGCCTGTTCTTTACTAGCCCCGAATTCATCTCTCAAACTTTCCAACCATTGGAAAACATCGCCTTCCCAGTGGTTCAGGGCCAACTGCTCCAAAACGGCATGACCCAGCGAGCCCAGCGCTGCGGCATTTTCCAATGTTTGGAAATTGCCGGATTCATAAACCGGATCAGGATCCTGTTCGTCCTGCTCCTTGGCCAGGTGAGTGGCGGCTATGCGTTGCAAGGATGGTTTCTTCGGTGGTTGCGGGAGCTGGTCGAGGGCGGCCTGTAAGTTTCCAAGGGTTGGAAGGTTTCGGGCCTGGGGTTCAATCGGTCCAACGGCTTTCGCCAGTTCCCTGTATGGAATAGCCGGAATTTGATTGCCGGTCAGTGGTTCTAGATATTTCAGCCAACCGGCCGGACTTCGGCCCACCGATGCCGAGGTCACTACAAGGTCGCGCGCGCGGGTCATCGCCACATAAAACAGGTTTTTATCTTCGTGCGTCCGAACGGTTTTGGCATCGGTACTGGCCTTTTTAAAGCCGGGGGATTCGGCCTTGGTTTTATCAACGTTGGTCAGGCGGATTTCCAGACGGTCCTTTTGTATGCGTGTAAACCCTTGATCGCCCGCATCGGAGAAGCTGCAGTCTGGAAGCATGACCACGCGTTTTGTGAGGCCTTTAGATCCGTGAACGGTCATGACGGTGACGGCGTTTTGTGCGGGATCGAGCAGGGCGGCTTCCGGCACCTGTGGCGGCTCGGCGATCATATCGGCCAACTTTCGGGCGACCATGGCCGGAGTGGTCTGGGCTCCGCGTTCCGTTTCGCGCAGCCAGTCGAGGATTTTGCGTAAATTAGCCAGTCGCTGTTCACCCCGCGGTAGACCCGCCAGCAACGCATCATATCCGGTTTCGTCGATCAGCATGCGTACCAATTCGGATGCAAGATGTGTCCCCGTCAGTTGGGCATAGCGGTCAATCACATCGGTTTCTTGGTCGTATGACGCTTTGAGTTCATCGATAGAGAATCCGTTTTTGTTCCAAGCCAACTCGGCAATCTGCACATCGGAAAGGCCAATCCAGGGAGAACGGAGAAAACCGATCAGCGATAATGCATCGTCCGGATTGGTAATCGCGGTGAGGAAAAGGGCAACATCCTTGGTTTCCTGCCGACTGAAGAGGCCGCGCCCTTTACCGCCTAGGGTATAGGGAATTCCGGCATGCTGGAGTGCGTGCTCAAGCGCCGATTGATTGGTCGTTCGGCGCAGCAGAATCAAAATATCAGAATAGCGGTAATCGTTGTTTTTATCCAGAGGTTGGAAACCATCGGAATAGCGATAGTTGGGTTTCCAATCATGGGAACCTTTCACGAGCAGTTGGATGCGGTTGGCCACGGCTTCCATCTCATAAGCGGTCTTGTCCCGACGGGGCAGCTCTTCATCATCGTCAAACATCAGGAATTCAACCGAGGCTTTTTCGTCTGCCGTGGAGAAGTCAGGATTGGGTTTGAGCTGATTCGCTTCGGTATAATCTTCGGGGTCGTAAACCGTGGAGAAGAGCGCGTTGATGCATTCGATAATGGGTGCTTTTGAGCGATAGCTGGTCTGGAGGTTTTCCAGCTGGCTGTTTTCCCGCGCAAGAATGGCTTCTTCAAGATCGGGCATGACCTGCGGGTCGGCGCCGCGCCAGGTATAAATGCTCTGTTTTTTATCGCCGCAGATGACGAGGTTGGTTTCGGGTGGTAGGGCGCGATCGCCGAGCGCGCCTAGGTCAGCCCGGCGGTCTGACCCTACCCAAAGGGATTGAATCAGGTCGCACTGGATCCGGGAGGTGTCCTGCACTTCGTCCACAATGACATAACGGAATTCAGGTTGCGCTTCGCCGGATTTGAGTAGTTCAGCCGCCATGTGGAGCTGGTCCGCAAAATCCACAGCATCCATTTCGTGTTTGGCCTCCTTGAAGCGTCGGCAGACGATTTGGGCATATTCTGCATAGGCCTTGGCTGCGGGGAAACTGCGGGCATAGCCCAGAGCGTTCCGAGCATTTTCCAATAATTCAAAGAAATCATCGGAGATAGGTTTCCATCCTTTTCCTCGACCGAATTTTGCAGGCTTTAATTTTGTCAGTTTTTCGATCAGCTCTTCCGGACTTCCAACCATTGGAAGCAGGGTTTCCAATGCCTGGAAAACGGGTTTTGCCGATGCTGTAATTTTTGGTTGTTCCTTCATTCGCTCCAAGATGGAGACAAAATTATGGAGCGGGGGGAGGGGCTGCGGGGAGGGGAGTAGATCGACAGCGTGATCGAGCGTGATTCCTGCCGAGTTGGCGGCTTCGATAAGTTGCGGAATACTCTCGGTGATGCTGGAGCCGAATCCGCCGGAACCGATGATGTGCATGCCGGCACAGAAATCGCGGAAATTGGGATCACTATCCAGTTTTTTCAGCAGTTCCTCTCGGCAGATGCGATCGAGCAACTCGCGGTGTTCGTCACCCTGCAATACGGTAAAGCCCGGAGAGAGCCCGGCATCCAGCGCATGTTCGCGCAACAGTTTGGTGCAGAAAGAGTGGATGGTTCCTATGGGGGCCGAGGGAAGGTGATTCAGTGCCGTGATGGCCCGCTCTGCGGTCTCAAAATCATCCTGTTGTTCGGCCGCTCGCCGCGCCTTCTGAAATCGATGGGCCACGCGCATCCGCAGCTCGGCGGCGGCATTTTCCGTAAAGGTCATCAATAGGATTTTGCGCGGGTCGATGCCCTCTTCGAGCACCAGTTTTTCATAGAGCCCGGTAACCTGATACGTTTTTCCGGTTCCGGCCGAGGCGTTGTAGACAATATTCATAGATTAGCGCACGAATTCGAAACAGATGGGATTGCCTTCGAAATCGATTTTCTGACCGGTAAATTCAATACGGCCTGATTTATTATCGATGCTGAAGACGGCGATATTTTGCGAGCGTTGTCCGCCAACGATGAGCCATTTTCCGGTGGGATCAATGTTAAAGTTGCGCGGAATGGAAACCTGTGCGAATGCGGTGTCGATGCGCGTGAGCCCGGCGTCGGTGACTTTCAGTTGCGTGATCGAGTCACGGCCTTGGTCGTCGAGATCGCGGATGGAGGTGTAGATAAATTTTC
>CAKZQV010000199.1 GCA_937141895.1 uncultured Verrucomicrobiota bacterium | reverse complement strand
ACCGCTGATGATTGAATTCAAGCCGCGCGATGTGATGCAGGTGATTGTCGGGGCATCGTTGCTGTCCGTTCCGATTGCCTTCACGGAAGAGACCTGGGTGCTGGGTTCAGAACTGCCCTTGGTCAATGTCGTGGGATTGAGTGTGCTTTCGTTAGTCTTTATCGGCCTGTTTGTTTTCTACAACTTTTACCGGTTCAACTTTAAAGGTCATGCACTTGAATTTGTAAAGCGCGTTGCAGGTACTTACATCATTTCTCTGCTGGTTGTGGCGCTGCTGTTGACCATCATCAATAAATGTCCCTGGACAACCGATTGGATGACGGCGCTCAAGCGGGTGCTGATTATTGCCTTTCCGGCCTCCATGAGTGCGGCGGTGAGTGACTCGATAAAATAAGCATCACCGCTTAAAGAGGGCATTTTCCGGCAGCAGATATTCTAGGCTAAACATGACCGACCAATCGGCCAGATCGTTAGGTAATTCTGCAAAGCTATAGGCTTCCAGTTTTAGGTTAATCGGAATTCGCTGCCTAACCACCTTGCCGAATCCGCCACCAAGAGGAACCGTCCACCGATCTTCGGATGAGGTCTCCCAATCGGCCATATTCACGGGCGAAGTGCCAATCCACCATCCGTTGCCAAGGTTGGCGTAAAGCCAATATTCCACGGCGGTTCGGTTTACATCCGGGCGATCGTCTTTTCCGGCAAAGGACCAGAGATGGCGGGCTCGAAGTCCGAATACGAACGGACCGGCTTCGGTATTCACCGCCGTGGCCGCGCCGGCGCTCCACTTACGCGTGCCAAGCTGCGGGTCGGTGGCGGTGGGAATCTGAAATGCCGGGCCAATTCCCCAGTCGATTTTCCAATCGTTGGAAGGAGTAAAAAACCCTTCATAGGTGGTATCGCCCATGCCGAAGGAATCTTTCTCTCCCAATGTTCGGCCGGGCTGGTACTTGAACGACAGGTCGAGCCGGTTGACCAGATTCCAATGTTTGGAAACATCGGCCACCATGGAGGGGCGGAGCGATGTGGTGGAATTGACCGCATCTTTGTGCCCGTAGCCGAAATCAAAGCGCGCGATGATCGGATATTTTATGAGGTCCGACAGCGGATTCTGCGCTTTTTTTGCCCAGAAGGTCTGCTCATCCGCCCAAAGTCCGGTGCTGATGAAAACGATGAGGCATACTGGAATCCACCGATGCATTAGAAATAGATGCCAGCCGTAAACGCAAAGCCGTCCCAGTCGCCGGCGACATATTTGGCTTCCAGGAAAAGACGGGTTTCGGCATTAAGGTCGAGCATGCCGCCGACTCCTAGGTTTGCGCCGGCGCGGTTGTTTTTGCTTTGGATAGCCCAATCGAAACCAACCAGGGGATAGAATTTAAAGCCGGACGCTGGATTGATGATATAATGGAAGTCAGCATCCAGCCGGCCCGTCCATTTATTCTGATTATAGATTCCGCCCTGCAGCACCGCTTCGTACTGAAGCTCAGAGCCGAAGGTGAAATCTTTGCGCGCCTGCACACCAAAGTCGCCGTCAAAGGTGCCGAGTCCGACGCCCCAACCGCGTGGATCGGCATGGGTAGCCATTGTTACGCCGAAAAGCAGGGCAATGGTAATGATGATTGATTTTTTCATATCAGTTCTACTTACGACAGGCTTCGGTTCAACGAAAGAAAAATCATAAATTTCCGAATAATAAATGAGGATGAATCACGTGGATTAAAGAAAACCTATTCCGGGTTCGCGCCGAAAACTCCGAGTCCCAGTTCGCCGGAAATCTGGCGGATGGCCTTCATCGATTTAATGGAATTGCCCGCTGGATTCAGACGGGGCGAGAAGGCGGCAATGGCAAACTTACCCGGAACCACGGCCACAATGCCGCCGCCAACGCCGGTCTTGGCCGGCAGGCCGGCTTCGGCCATCCAGATGCCGGATTCATCATAAAATCCGGCGGTCGCCATAATCGCCAACAGTTCCGGAACGTGCGCTTTGGGCAGTACCTGTTTTCCTGTGATTGGATTTTTACCGCCATTGGCAAGCGTGGCTCCCATCATGCCGAGATCTTTTGCGCTGACGCCCAGCGCGCACTGCTTGGTGTAGACGCGCAGCGCTTCCTCCGGTTTGCAATAAAGTCGGCCATAGTTGTAGAGCAGGTTGGCCATGCCCCGATTACTCCAGGAAGTGTCGTATTCGGATTTAAATACTTTTTCCATCAGCCGGAGTTCGGTGCCAGCAAAGTCGTTGAGGTTTTGGCGTACTTTATACCAGCGCTTATCTTCTGAGTCGGCGTTGATCATGCTGACCGCCGCGATGGCTCCGGCATTCACCAGTGGATTTACGGAGCGGGCTTCATAGAGCTCCAGCGCCATTTTAGAATTGAAGGGCAGGCCAGTGGGTTCCATCCCGATTTTTTCCTGCAATTCCTGAGGACTGGTTTCCTTCATCACCAGTGCGGCGGTAAAGGGTTTGGAAATGGACTGGATCGAAAATTTGTAGTCCACGTCGCCTGCACAGAATGTTTTACCATCCGGTGTGACGATAACCACGCCGAAGAGGTTGCTTAGGGTTTCAGTAAGAATGGGGATGTAATCCGCATTTTTCCCTTCATCGAGAGCGTTGAAGGTCGCGTAAGCTTTGTCGACTGCGGCCTGCAGTTTGTCCGCCGTGAAGCCGCCATACGTGGGGGACGAGGGTTCAATGACCGGTTTGCCGGAATTATTGGCCGAGGGCGATCGGCTTGCACCGGCATAAGCGTTTATAGTTAAAACAGCCGACAGCAGCGCGGTGAAAAAGTGGCGGTGCAGTGATAATGCTTGCATGATCTCTCTCCTTGTCATTTATAGGATAAGGGTTGGGGGAAACTGAATGTTCCAACGGTTGGAAATACTTGTCAAACGATAAAGAGAATTGCATGAAACTGAAGACATATATTCAAATGGGTCTGATTTCATTCACTATACTTGCACTCGTCGGCTGCGATACCATCGGCCGGGAGCAAGAGCGCGAGATGAACCACGCCGCGGTGCATGCCCTGGCCGGTATGGTGCTGGATATTCCGGGTCTCCAGTCGCGGGTCAACATGTGCCCGGGCTATCTCGTGGTGGAACGTTCGGGTTCCGGAATTCCA
>CAKZQV010000198.1 GCA_937141895.1 uncultured Verrucomicrobiota bacterium | reverse complement strand
ACGGCGGATTGGAGCACTATTTCACGGACATCGGCGGATTTGGCGATGATGATTCCGACCGCAATTGCATGGCGGCGCTGGCGCTGGAGCGCGCCGGCAGCCCGAAGGGTTCATTCCTGCTCGGCGATACGCCGTCGGATATTGAAGCGGCAAAGGTCAACGGTATGACGTCGGTGGCTGTCTGCAACGGCCAGTTTACCCGTGAAATGCTAGAGGCCGAGGAGCCGGATATTATGGTCGATTCTTTTGAGGACGCGGAACACCTTTTCCAGGCATTGGAAGTATGAGTGTTTTTGACGACCTGACCCCGGACCGGATTTTGGACGCGGTTGAAATCGGGATGGACTGTGATCTGACGGGACTGACGGCTCCGCTACCGAGTTATATTAACCGCGTTTATGAATTGGAGTCGGTGTCCGGTGAAAAGCTGATTGCCAAATTCTATCGGCCGGGTCGCTGGGATTTAAATGCGTTGCAGGATGAGCACGATTTTGTGCTCGATTGCGCAGCATTGGAAATTCCGGTGGTGGCGCCGCTGGAACTGTCGAGCGGATCGACGATCGGCAATTTTGAAGATATTCTCTATTCGGTTTTCCCTAAAAAATCGGGCCGCGAAATGGAGCTGTGCGACGACGAGGGCTGGACGCGGCTCGGGCGTCTGGTGGGTCGGATTCATCAGGCCGGTTGGGAGCGCGATGCGGAGCATCGTTTGCAGATGCATCCTGAAACGACCACGATTCCAGAGATTGGAATTCTGCTGAACGGCGGCTTTATGTCGAGCCATCAGGCGGATCGGTTTAAAGATGTAACGTCACGGATTGTGGAGATGGCCTTGCGGGAATTTGAAGGGGTGGAATTGCAGCGCATTCATGGCGACTGTCACCGCGCGAATATTCTTGAGCGGCCCGGCGAGGGGCTGATGGTGATCGATTTTGACGATATGGTGATGGGCCCGGCGGTGCAGGATATCTGGCTGCTGCTGCCGGACCATGCGAATCATACGCGCAAAGAGATCAATCTGATTCTTGAGGGGTATGAGCAGTTTATGGAATTTGATGATCGTCAGCTTCGTCTGGTTGAAATCCTGCGGGCGATGCGTATTATCTATTTTCTCTCGTGGTGCAGTACCCAGGTGGACGACTTTAAATTTCAGTCGAATTTCCCGGATTGGGGGAGTGATCATTTCTGGCAGCGGGAGATTGCGGATCTGGAGCATCAGTACCACGCCATTTTGAATGACGACCGCCTGAACGGCGGAATAGGAAACAATTTATGAGTATTAGCCAAACCGTAAACATTACCTGTCCTTCCTGCGGCACTAAGCAGGATGTGCGTCTGTATGATGCCATTAACGTGAAAACCGATCCTGAACTGAAGGATGCGCTGATGCAGAACATGCTGAATCGGATCCAGTGTTCCGGTTGTGATCTGAATTTCCGTGTAGATAAACCGCTGATGTATAACGACCCGAAACTGGGTCTGCTGATCCACTGGGTTCCGGAAACGGAGGAGATGGGCCGCGAAGAGATTCTCGATGAATTCGAAGAATCGCTCGAACGGATGAATGCGCAGATGCCGGCCGATCAGAAAGCGCCGCGTGTGCGCCTGGTGCTGTCCCGCGTGGAGCTCGTGGAGCTGATTTTCATGCTCGAAAAAGGGCTGAACCAGCGCGTGGTGGAATATGTGAAATACAGCATTTTTACCCGAAATCCGGAAAAGGCGGATCCGAAGACGCACCGCTTGCTGCTGAACGTGGAGGATTCCACCGATGAGGAATTTTGTTTTGTGCTGCAGGATGTTGCAAGCCAAGAGCTGGGCCAGATCCTGCGCTATGGCCGCGGAGCCTATGACTCGATGATGGAGCTTTATGAGGAAAATTCTGCCGAATTTACCGAAATGTTTCCTGGGCCGCTCATCAGTGCCCGCGAACTGCTGCTGGAAGATGAAGCACTGGGCCAGTAATTTCCAGGCATTGGAATGAACGTTCCAACCATTGGAAGACTCTAAGCGGTTAATTCATTGGAGAACGGATCATGAAATACGGATTAATCGCACTGTGTGCATTATGGGCAGCGACATTAACGTTTGCAGAAAAGCAGGAGAAAAAAATGGATAAAGCCATATTTGCAGCAGGTTGTTTCTGGGGCGTTGAAGCATTGTTCGAAGAGCTGGATGGCGTGGAATCCGCAACGTCGGGCTATACCGGCGGGCATACCGAAAATCCGACCTACAAAGATATCTGTTATAAAGACACCGGCCACGCCGAAGCGGTTGAAGTGGTTTATGATCCGGGAAAAATATCCTATGAAGAACTCTGTATCCATTTCTGGCGTCTCCACGATCCGACCACGGTGAACCGTCAGGGTCCCGACCGCGGATCGCAGTATCGTTCCGCGATTTTCTATCTGAATGATGAGCAGAAAGCCACAGCTGAAAAAGTGCGGCCCGAAGCACAGAAGCGTTGGAAAAAGCCAATCGTCACCGAAATTACCAGGGCTTCAACATTTTATCGTGCTGAAGAATATCATCAGAACTATTTCAAAAAGCACGGCGCACACGGCTGTCATTTTCTGCGGGATTGGTAATTCAAACTGCTTTTAAGAGTTTGATGGATCCGGAACTGTGGATGAGATGACTTCAGATTCGCCTTTAATCGCTTTTATGACCATCGGCTTCACTGTGTCGTATTCCGGTTCGCCTCTGAAGAACCCCAGTAAATAATGAGATCCATCTTCGGGATAGTGATCTAAATGGAAAAGGCGTTTCCCATCTTCGATATCTCCGACTTCATGCGCAACTCTGTTTGTCCCTTCATATGATCCCAGAGTAATACGGTATTTTCCTTTCTTGCCGATGGTATCGGTAATAACAAAAGAATAACGAATGGCGCGATCACCCTCCATTTCAAAATATTCCAAGGCCATGACCAGTTGACCATCAACGTCGAATTGGTCTCTTACATATAGCGGTTCTTCATTAAGTGATTTAACTGTGCGGGCTTTTTTAAGGTCAAATATTTTCCGTCTGGCATCATCACGCGCCTCATCATTGCCTGACTTCTGGTTTAGCTGAACCAGTTTTGAGAGAGCCCGCCAGTCAGTCGGATCCATTTCAACGACTCTTTGGAAAGCTGCCATCGATTCCTCGGTTTTTCCCATGTTTTGACACAGCTGTCCAAAGTTGTATTGCGCATTGAGGTTATCCGGCTGTTCTCGAACCGTTTCAGAAAGCAACGGATATGCTTTTTCTGCTTCAGCATGATTCATGTAGTTCAAGGCCAGTTTGTATGAAGCCTGTTTATGGTTCGGATTGATTTCCAATGTGCGTTTGAATGCCCTGATTGCTTTTTCGTCTTTCGCTGCATCGTAGTAGACGACTCCGAGCTCATACCAGCTGTCGGCATCTTTGGGTGAGAGCTCCGTAGATCGGAGTAAGTTTTTTTCTGCCTGATCAAGGTCGCCGGCATAACGCTGAATGAGCCCCATAAAGAACCAGGGACGGGAATCTGTTTGATCAATTTCTGAGGCCTGAGAATATGCGATGAGCGCATGCGTATCCTGTTCCAGATAAAAATAGACCATGCCCAGTTGATACGCGGCATTGAAGTCTTCAGGTTTTTCCTTCAGCATATTCTGGAGTTCAAGAGCTGCATTTTTCAGTAGCTTCATGCCCTCTTCGTGTTTCTCCGTGCGAAGCATGGAGCGGCCTTTGCTGATCTTGCCTTGAACCTCATCCTTGGCTGTCGCGAATACGGTGAGACAGAACAGTGTAATCAGTGCCAGTAGATAAGAATGCTTCATGTTTCCTCCTGAATTATTGAATCTGAATAAAATTGTTTAGCATATTTTTGTTTGACTTGCCAAGTCTGCGTGCGTAAGCGCCACAGAAGGTGGTTTTATGTGCCGCACCGCCACAGGCACCACCACTTTTTCTCGGTGCGCCCGATGGCATCTTGATTCAGCTCTTCGAGTGCATCGTTAAACGAGTTGAGATCAAAGTTGATCAGCCTCTTTTTTCGATCGATCTGCACCCCTTTAATCGTTGAAGCGAGGCTGAGCGGGTCTTTACGTTTGGAGTTGAATGCTTTTTTCAAATTGCCGAAGACCGATCCATAGTGGCTGATGAGCCGGAGGAACGTGTGGGTGGAGCAGACGAACCCGCCGCACGACTCGCATTTCTGCATCGTGATTCGCCCCTTTTTATAGGTGTGTTTGGGCGCGGCGTTCCCGCAGTCGAGGCATTCAAGTCCGGGGCGGATTTCCGGAG
>CAKZQV010000197.1 GCA_937141895.1 uncultured Verrucomicrobiota bacterium | reverse complement strand
CGCGACATTCTCGTTTTCTTCAGGATCTTTCGAGCGGTCGAAAAGCATACGTTGTTCGTTATCGCCGTATTCTGTGTAGGTGTAGTTCCGGGTCGTTACGGTGTGTCCGTTTCCATACCGGGTATACGCATTGCTTTTCCATTTTTGCGTTGGATCATTTAGGAGTGGAACCATACTTTTACCGTCTAAATGGGTTGGGAGTTTGATCCCCGCAAGCTCGCATAAGGTTGGGTAGATGTCTATAAACTCGACAAGGTCGCTGGATCGAATGTTCTTCTTGAATCCGGGTGCACTGATAATTAGTGGTGCATGAGTGGAATTGTGAACCAGGTTATGTTTGCTCCAGAAGTTATGTTCTCCGAGATTCCACCCGTGGTCACCCCATATCACCACGATGGTGTTTTCACGCAGCCCCAATTCATCCAGGGTCTTCAATAGTTTGCCAACAAGAGTATCTGCGTAACTCACACAGGCATAGTACCCGTGGCGTGCTGTTTTGTGGAATTCTGCTGAGTTATATTTGATTCCCCGATCGTGATAACCTCGTGTCTCTCCTGAGCCCTTCAAAGCGCTTGGTGCATTTTCCGGCGTGTAGCGATTGTCGGCCATCGTGATTTTGTCGCGGTCATACAAATCCCAGTATTTCTTGGGTGCATAAAATGGCAGGTGGGGCCGGATGAATCCAACAGCCAGAAAGAAGGGCTGATCCATTTTTGACAAACGCTTTAAATCTTCAATACTCTTCACACAGGTCCGACCATCTAAATACGCCTCATCCGGCACATCCGGGGCCTCAAAGAATGGGCCTCGTTCGCCTTTCATGAACTTTTTGCTGTCTGGATCAAGCATATCTTTATGGCTCTGGTGACCTGTTGGGGTTTCCGACCAGCTCCGATCAGCCGCCTGCTCCGGCCCGTGAAATATTTTGCTATTGGAAATCGTATAGTACCCCGCTTCGCGGAAGGCCTGCGGCAAGGTTACGGCATTCTTTGCGAACTCTTCCACGGTCCATTTGTTGCAGGTTTCACTGGTAGGACGAATCCCGGTAAGCATTGACGCGCGCGATGGCCCGCAGACGGGAACCTGACAGTACGCCCGTTCAAACACAATCCCTTGCTTTGCGATGCTGTCGATATTCGGCGATTGAATCTCTTTTGCTCCGTAACATCCCAGTTCCGGGCGCAGGTCATCAATCGCTATGAACAGGACATTGGGCTTCGCAAGGGTCTCTTCTGCCGAAGCGGGTCGAGGTATCAATCCTCCTAAGAGGATTAATCCAGCGGTCAGAGGGTAGCTTAATCGTTTGCAGGTTTTCATAGATCTCCTTCTAGATCGAACACGGTTAAACAAATCCAATAGGTGCTGTTTCTCATGTTTTTACCTTATTTGTTCATTTTTCCTTCTATTTCACCTTGCCTGAGCAAAAAATTACTTCTTACTCTGACCACGCCCTGAGTCGGACGAGTGCGATTCATTTCCAAAACAGTAGCACTCACTATGTGCTATCGGGGGGTGAACGCGCAATTTGTACAAACATCCGACAGCGCGCACAAATCTTTCGCCAACCCCTCCTTTGAGGCGTTGCTATTCAAGCATATGCATCCACCCTGACTGTTTATTGTTCAATCAGCAGGAAAAAGGCAACTGAATGGGTCGGGCTTACGGTAACCGGACTCGTGGAGGCGTTTCTTTGATCCATACATCAATGATATCGGATAGCTTCATAACTTTTTCAGGATTTGTAGAAGCCAAATCCCGACGATCATCCGGATCATTTTTCAGGTCATAAAGTTCCTTGTGGTCTGGGCTCATAATCAGCTTATCCCAGCCATCAACCACGACCCAAGCTTTCAAGCCGTCTTTCAAATCATCCAGCTTATCCAGATGGCTGTCATGCTCATAGACATCCACAAAAATGCGATTCCGTTCTTGCAGTACCTCTGGCTTGCGCAGATCCAACCCCTTCATTTCCGCAGGCGGTTCAATGCCGCAAGCCTTCAAAATGGTCGGGGCAATGTCGATATTACTCGCCAGCGTTTGGTCATCGCGCAGGGGCTCAATCGATCCTTCATGCGTAATGAAAATCGGCGTCCGAATGCCCGCCTCGGTGGGTTCACGTTTCGAGCGAATGGAACTCTCTTTTTTCTTTGGATTTTGCACCCAGCCATTATCGCAGGTGAAAACAAAGATCGTGTTTTCGTAAAGTCCTTTTTCTTTCAGGTGCTCGACAATCTGTCCGCATCCTTCATCAAACCATTCCACATTCGCCCAGTATTTGGCTGTTGGGATATCAGGCGCAATGTCTTTATATTTATTGAACAGGCGCGCCGGCGCGTTATGGGGCGTATGAGGAAGAAAAACACCATACCACATGAAAAACGGTTTTTCCTCCGTCTGTGCTTTCTCTACAAAATCATAAAACGGCTGCATGGTTGTGCGTCCGATTTTTAGTCCGACATCCCCGTGGCGTCCGCCACGCAACGCATCCCCGTGCGTCATCGCATCGGTAAACCCATGGTCGAGCGGATTTTCCTCCCACCACTTCCCGGTCTGCAGCGTCAGGTATCCGTTATCCCGCAAGGCTTCAATAAAGGTGGTGCACTCCGCGAACGGCGCGGTCATTTTCGCGCGCATCTGTCCAAACGCCGCTTTGTCTTTTCGCTTATCCTTTCCATCAGGCATAACCGGATCATTACCACGAATGCCCGTTTCATGCGGATAGAGCCCCGTTGCCAGACTGGCCAGCGACGGGCGACAAAGAGGCGCCGTCACATACCCACGCTCATAGAGCATGCCCGCCGACGCCAGTTTATCCAGATTCGGGGTCTTGATCTGCTCATGGCCCATAAAGCCATAATCCATCCACCCTTGGTCATCACTCAAAATAAAGACCACATT
>CAKZQV010000196.1 GCA_937141895.1 uncultured Verrucomicrobiota bacterium | reverse complement strand
CCCGCCGCTTCAGATCAGCTTCCCGTTTCTTCGCATAGCCGGGATCCGCGCGTTTTTCGGCTACGATGCGCCTGGCTTCGGCAATATGTTCAGCCGAAGCCCAGACCCCATCAGAAAAAGTTTTCCGCCCCTTTTTCCGCGTCGCCGTCCAAGTCGCACCCAAACTCTTCAGCGTTTTTGTCACAGCCGCATCGCCCGGCTTCAGACAATCCCAGCCTTCAGGAATATCCAGCTTATTCCCCTGCTTATCCCACACAAACCAGTGGTGCGGACTCGGGGATGCCGTAACCAGCAGAGTTTCTTTTTCAGGATGCTGCATCCTTCCACTATCCTATTCTCATGAAAAAATTCCAACCTCTGGAAACCAAAAACCCCGCACTGAATGCGGGGTTTCTATATTTTCCAATGATTGGAAAACTATACGCCGTGCAATGTTTCCTTGAACGGTGTGACGAGTGCGTCGAGCTCGACGCTGACCGACCCGGCGACCTTCAGCACTTTCTCTTCGGTCACGGTTCCGATTTTGGTGATCGGCAGATTCGCGAAGAGTGATTCCAGCTCCGCCGCTTTTTCCGGGGCAACGGTCACGACAAAACGACTGTTAGATTCGGAGAACAACTGCGTTGCAGCATCTAATTCCCCAAGGGAAGACAAGTCTACCGAAGCGCCCAGCTGACCACCGATGGCCGTCAGTGCCAGAGAGACGGCCAGGCCGCCCTTGCTCGGGGTCGTTGCTGATTTTAGTAGACCGGCATCCGTCGCCTTGTTCATGGCCGCGTAGATTTCCAGCGCTTTTTCTCCGTCAACGGCCGGAACTGTTCCGCCATAGTTTTCGGGAGCGCCCTGCTCTTCCGCCAGTAAACGATAATAAGCCGATGCACCGAGTTCATCTTTGGTTTCTCCGATCACATAGATCACATCGCCGGCATCTTTCAACGGCATGGTCACCGCTTTGTTCACATCGTCAATCTGACCGATGGATGAAACCAGCAACGTGGGAGGAATAGAAATTTTCTTTCCACCCCGAGTGGAGTCGTTTTTGCAGGAATCTTTTCCTGAGACGGCCGGTGTTTTGTAGAGCGTGGTCAGATCGTAAAGCGCTTTATTGGAGCGAACAAGCTGCGCCATTTTGTAGGCCCCGTCCGGGGTCTTGTCCGATTCCACCGGATCCGGCCAGCAATAGTTGTCCAGAATCGCAATGCGATTCATGTCACCACCCACGGCAATGACGCGGCGAACCGCTTCATCGATCACGGAAGTCGTCATATCGTAGGTATCGATATCCGAGAACCAGGGGTTAATGCCTTCTGCCAGTACGGCACCGCGGTCGTTATCATACTCAACGCGCATCACCGTAGCGTCGGACGGAACATCAGCATTGACGCCGACGTACGGCTTCACCACAGAAAGACCTTTTACCTCGCCATCATAAATACGGCTCTTGTATTCGCGGGAACAGATATTCAGATCACCCATCAACTTCGTGAGGGTTGCAGAGTAATCTTCCTGTTTTTCAACCACTGGAGCCGGAATGCTCGGCTTATTCCAGACGCCGGGCATCACCAAGGTCGGGCAACCGGTTTCGTAGAGGAAATCCATATCCAGGCTGGCGATGACTTTGCCGTCCTGTTTGACGGTGAAGTAGCCGGAATCGTTGTATTTACCCATAAAGGCCACGTCAACATCGCGCTGCTTAGCCAGGGCTTCAAATTCTGCGCGTTTTTCCGGCTGCACCGCGAGGGTCATGCGTTCCTGTGCTTCAGAAACCAAAACTTCCCAAGGCTGGAGACCTTCATATTTCAGCGGAGCACCGGCGAGGTCGCATTCGCACCCGCCGGAATATTTACCCATTTCGCCGAAGGAGCAGGAAATCCCGCCCGCACCGTTGTCCGTGATGCAACGGAAGAGTCCGAGGTCACGTGCTTCGAGCAAGAATTCGTACAATTTGCGCTGGGTCAACGGGTCACCGATCTGCACGGCCTGCGCCGGGGATTCGGTGCGGAGCTCTTCCGATGAGAAAGTCGCGCCGTGGATCCCGTCTTTACCGATACGACCGCCGCACATGACGGTCCAGTCGCCCACTTCAATTTCTTTGCGCTCGGACGGACCACCGGTGACTTCCACCGGAATGGTGCCCATGGTGCCGCAATACACCAGCGGCTTACCGAGAAAACGTTCATCAAAACATTCAAAACCGCGGCTGTATGGAATACCGGACTGGTTACCGCCGTCGATCACACCTTCGTGCACGCCATCGCGAATACGACGCGGATGCATCAGACCTTCCGGAATTTCTTTATCATAAAACGGCGAGCCAAGGCAGTAGCCCCATACATTGGAAACCAGCGCCGCGCCCATGCCCGTGCCGAGCGGATCGCGATTCACCCCGACAATACCGGTCATGGAACCGCCGTACGGATCAAGTGCCGACGGCGAGTTATGCGTTTCCACTTTGTAGACCAAATGGATGTCTTCGTTAAATTTCACAATGCCGGCATTGTCGGTGAAGACCGAGATCAGCCAGTCGATCGATTCTTCGATCTTCTTGGTGGAGGCCTTAACGTAGGTTTTGTAGAGCGAGTTAATGGTTTCCGTTTCGCCCGTTTCCTCGTCCTTGTAGTTGACAGTTCCAGCAAAAATCTTGTGTGAGCAGTGCTCCGACCAGGTCTGGGCAATACACTCCAGCTCGATGTCGGTCGGCCATTCCGGAAGATCCAGTTCGGCGCGGTGCGCTTTAACATCGTCCCGCAGGTAGTGATCGCGAATCGTGCGCATTTCTTCCAACGAGAGGGAGAGAATGCCTTCGGATGAAATTTTCATCAGCGCTTCGTCATCATCCGGTAGCTCAATCACGTTGACCTTGATTTCGGGATGATCGTCGAAAATCGGCGCGCTCATATCCGGCTCAGCCGCCAGCCACTCTTCCTTCGAGAAAACAGCAATTGTCTGAATCAGGGTATTGGCCAGCAGGTCTTTGCCAAGATGCTCAACATCTTCGCGGCTCAGATCGCCCGAGATGAAATACTGAATGCAGGTATACACCTGTTCTTCCCAATCCAGCTCTCGGCCCACATCGTCTTTCAGGGCTCCGCGGGCGGTTCGGCCGACGTTATCGGTCACGCCCGGTTTAAAACCGACTTCGAGCATCCAGTCAAAGTTTTCAGGGGCGGGCAGGCGGCCCATAGCGGATTCGGCCACCACCGGATCGGCAAACGATTTCTGCACAACGGCGGCGGTCGCTTCATCTATGTTGGCGACCACTTTATACACATCGCGCGTACGGCATTCGGCAATGTCCATTTTCAGGGCTCCGTTCGCCCGATGAATCACCCCGCGTCCTCGTGCGTCCGGAACGCCGTCTTTCAAACCGATCTCAATCCGATAAATCATAGTTACAACTCCACCCAATCAGGTTTTTTTCAAGTAAAACGGGCACAATAGCTATAAAGGCGGGCCGGTGAAACCCAGAAATGAAAAATCCCGCCGAATCGACGGGATTTACGCAATTTTCCAAGGTTTGGAAACGGTCAGCGACCGCCGATCAGATCGCCGATGCCGCCCAGCACGGAGCCTTCGCCCTGGCGCTCGCCACCGGCCTGGCGCGGAGCATGTTCGATAATCCGGTCGGCCAGACGGGAAAACGGCAGACTTTGAAGGTAAACCGTGCCCGTTCCGCGGAGTGTAGCCAGAAACAACCCTTCTCCCCCGAAAAAAGCGGATTTCAGACCAACGGCCTCAATACTGTAGTCAATACCCGGCGTAAACCCGACAATGCAGCCGGTGTCCACCTTGATGGTTTCGTTGGCCAGCTCTTTTTTCACCACCGTTCCGCCGGCATGCAGAAAGGCCATGCCGTCGCCCTGCAGACGCTGAAGAACAAACCCCTCGCCACCGAAAAATCCGGCACCGAACTTTTTCGTGAAGGCGATTCCGATCGAGGTGCCTTTGGCTGCGCAGAGAAAGGCATCTTTCTGGCAGAGCATTTCACCGCCGCACTCCGCCATATCCAGGGGGACAATTTTTCCGGGAAAGGGCGCGCCAAAGGTCACCGCCCGCTTACCGCTCCCCTGATTGGTAAAATGCGTAATAAACAGACTCTCGCCCGTGATGGCTCTTTTCCCAGCGCTGAACAGCTTGCCCATCAGACTTTCATTCGCCTGCGACCCATCGCCCATTTTGGCTTCGAACGCGATGCCGTCATCCATCCAGTTCATGGCCCCGGCTTCGGCCACAACGGTTTCGCCGGGATCCAGTTCAACTTCCACGGTCTGGAGGTCATCGCCGATAATCGTATAATCCACTTCATGACATTTCATGGTTCCAACTCCTTTACTGTACCGGAACTGCAGGTGATAAACCCGGGGCCTGCTGCATCGCCTGCATCTGAGCCATCATGATCATTTGACCGTATTTTGCGATCAGGTCACCGGGTATCGTCACGCTCCAATTCACCATGCCGTCTTTCTTGAAACCGGCAGACGTAATTGGCGATGTTCCAACGAACAGGGTGCCCATCTGCTGTTTCATGGCCGCGCTGGACGGATCGTCGGGCAAGGACTTAGCGGCAAATGCCATATATTCACCCATATCCATATCAAGATAATAGAAACCACCGGACGGATAGCTGCTGCGCGCCGCAATTTTCGGTGCATCTGCGCCCGATTTTACTTTTTTAATGAGCGCCTCTATACCGCCCTCTTCGGAGTAGAACATCAGGCCATCCGTAATCGCGAGGTCATACACCATGTGGTCTACTCCCATCTCCTCCATCTGAGCCTTTTGCTCGGCTGGCATTGAGGAGACATCAAACGTGGTAGAGAACTGGTGAATCTTCACCCCTTCAGCCTCACGCACATTTTCTTTGAAGGCCATCGTCATCGGCATGCCGAGACCTTCGTACATTTTAAGGAAAGGCTGCATATCCTTATCCATCGCCCGAAGCATTTCAAGAGCCTTAGCCTCGTCGCTTATTTCCATGACATAACGCACGCCGATGGTATCGGAGTCAAAGGAAACCACTTCGCAACCGGTGCCGGAATAAACATCAATACACTTCGTCAGCATCCGCGTAATAGCATCCGGGTCCGCATCTTCGAGATTCATGGCCTTGATGGCTTTTTCAGTCTCCAGCGAAATGAATGTGGATAACGCCTGAGGGTTGGCAAAAACAAAGTCCACTTTAAACGCACCATCGCCCAGAATGCCCGCGTGCAGTTTTTTATTTTCTTCATTCATAGCCGGTGCGTTCACCAAGTCGGCCAACGCAGTTCCAGGCATTGGAACAAATGTTTTGCTCAGGACCAAAGATCCATTCTTCGGTGCGAGTTTCATTTCCGCAGCACTGCACTGTTCAGAAATCGACAATAGAACCGCCAGTTCCGCCTGAAGCAATTTCGTTATGTTCTGGGTGGAATCGAGTGTGGCCCCAGGCTGGTTCATCATGGTCATTCCCATCATCGCCGGCATCATCTCCATAAATCCGTCAATCGCCTCGCGGTTCCGCTCAATCATGCGGGAAGGCTGCATGGCGACACTCAGAACTGCGGCATTGTCGGAAAGCAATGTTGATTTAACCGCTCCCGCTTTACCGTCGGCTGTTTCCAGCACTGCGGCTTCTTTAGCAACGATCACCGCACCGTTCGTATAGCTCGCCTGCAGGCCTTTGGCCTTCGCCATATTCAAATAGGCGGAGGACTGCGCCTCAGAAACTTCGATCACCGCAAAAATATTCGTCGGATCCAACGCCACGATCGAAAGTCCGCCATTCGCCGGAACACCTGCCAGATTCATATCGCCCAGCTGCATGCCGATCATCATTTTCAGCATATCACCGTTCATCGCCGGTTGCACCTTCGCGGCCACCTGCCCCACTTCATCCAGAAAACCGTGAACATTCGGGATGGAGATCGAAATCATCGCCTCCTCCATGACCTGCGGTTTTTCCACCTGAGCCTGTGCAATGCCCGCAACGGTCAGTACCGCCACCACTGTTAATTTAAACCTATTCATATGTTCTCCTTAGTTTGTGCAGGCATCTTCCCCGCTGGTTCCCATCTTATCGATTACAAAGACGTTTAATATTTGTAAGACTCAAAAATTGCTCTCCACCATGGGGCGGTAGGTCAGATCATGCACCACCACATCATCCGGTGCTGTGATGCAATGAACAATCATTTTGGCAGCGGATTCCGGGGACAGGTATTCCGGCCGACTCTCTGGCCGGAAGTCGGAATCGGTGCCGCCCGGATAAACCGCCGTGGCCTTCACATTGACCTCCCGCGCTTCCTTGATCAGGCATTTCGTGAAGCCCATGAAACCATATTTCATGGCGGAATAGATTGAATAGTTCGGCTGCGCGGTTTTAGCAATGGTGCTGACCACATTCACAATATGGCCCGACTTTCGCGCCCCCATTTCCTTCAGCGCTTCGCGGCTGAGCAACATCGGCGCACGCAGGTTTACTGCATACTGAAGCTCCCAATCCTCCAATTCGATTTCAGGAACCGGAGTTTTACAGTGGTTGAGACCTGCATTATTGATGAGAATATCAATATGCCCCAGCTCTGCCTGCGCCTTCTGATAAATGGAAACCACCTGCTTCGGATCGGTTAAGTCAGCCGTAGCACCCAGACAACCGGTTTCATCTTTCAGCGATTCCAATAGATCCTGATCACGCCCGGTTCCAAACACTGGAAATCCAAGTGCCGTCAACTGTTTCACCAACTCGCGGCCGATGCCGCGCGTCGCTCCCGTAATAAAAACGGTTCGTTCCATCATTTCTCCTTCGACACAAATTTAGCCTGCAGTGCCCCGCTCGCATCGCGCAGCTCCAGCGAATCCTCATGAATATTCCAAACCTTGGAATTTTCCAAGGCCTGGAGAAATGCGGATTCCTGTTCCATGATGCCTTCCGGCCCGGCGCACATTTTACGCGTTCCCGCCTGCGGGCCGAATGTTATGGAGTCCTCTTCGATTTTATATTCGCCCATAAAATTATTACAACCGGACGAACCGAACACATTCCCGTCGTCCCTAAACTGAATGGTGATTTCGGTACCCTGCACCAGACTGGCCACCCCGCCTTTGCCATTATTCACACCCGTCGCTTTCCAGACATTGGAAATCAGTGTGGGCTCGACGCGCGGCTTAAATTTAAGGGTAACTTCGCCCTCCCCGTTCAGTAGCCGCAGCTCTTCACCGACGATCGTATACGACCTGGCTTCCTGCAGATGTTTAAGAAACTGACCCTCCTGGGCCATAAGCTCCGGAGTCCCCATCATCATCGAAGAACCCGTGGGGGAGATATTGATGTTAGAGCCATCGAGGGTAATCGAACCAAAGAATTTATTCGCCCCTGCGCTACCCGACACACCGCCGGCCGTCACCTTCAGATTCACCATGGACTTATCCACACGCGGATCCATGGTTCCACTCACCGAAAGATACTCCGTCATGTCCCAAACGGTGGAAGCAAGACCGATCCCCGCCACTTCTTTCGATACCACTTCTTTAAGGGTGTAGATATATTTTGAAGCATCGGCCGGAACATGATCGCGCTCCGTCACTTCAACGAGCAGCTTATATTCAAAACCGGGCACATAGTCGAAGCCGCGGATCGGGCTGTAAAACATCGTGTATGCTGCCTCAGCCGATTCCTTCACCTGCAGGCAGGTCATCGGACCCTCGCCCATGCCGTCCCGCATGGCCGGGCCGACATACAGCGTTTTTATTTTCCCGCTAACGGAATCCGCCGTTTGGCACGACGCACCTAGCAAAACTATCCCAAAACCAATAACACTCAATGCAGTCAACCGGTTCATACTCGGACCTCCTATACGGTGAAGAAAGAACCGCAAGCATGATCCTACTAAAGGAAGACTTCAATTTGAAAAGAGTTTTTTTCAGGTAAAGCGACTAGGCCGCGGATTCACAAAAAACACGGACCCCAACGTGATCCGTGTTAAATCCCTATTCTTCTATGGCACTCGCACTAGTCGCGGTTGCGGCTGCCTTTGCGCTGACCGCCGCCACCCGGGCGTCCGCCCTGGCCGCCGCCGGGCTTACCACCGGTTGCAGCGCGAACACTGACCTTGCGCCCATCCAGCTGCATATTCTGCAACCCGCTTCGGATATCATTGGCAGCATCTTTGGCCACTTCAAAATTAGAGGTATCTCGTCCCAGATCGATCGCGCCGATCTTGTTCGATTTGATCCCGCTGTGCTCACAAACTAGACGAACAATCGCCCCGGCATTCACGCCATGGACCCGGCCGACGTTAATTGAAAATCGCTTGGTGTCGTAGGCTTCCATGCGGCGGTTGCGCTTGGAATTATCCGACCGTTGTTGTCCCGGCTGACGTTCACGACGCGGTTTGGATTTGGCATTCAAATCTTCTGCGTTGCGGTAGTAATCTAGGAAGTGATTGAACTCAACGGCAATGAAGCGCTTGATGATCTCTTTTTTATCAAGCTGACAAAGGGCTTCATAGGCCGGCGCAAGATAATCGGCAATCTCTTCCTCACTCACCTTCACATCCACCACGCGGTGAATCAGCGCCAGCAACTGATTTTCGCAGATCGCCTTGGCGTCCGGAATTTTCTCCAGCTTGATCTTAATGTTGTTTCTGCGTTCCAAATCGGCGATGCGGCGACGCTCATGCATATTGATCAGCGCAATCGATACCCCCGATTTTCCGGCACGTGCGGTACGGCCCGAACGGTGCGTGTACGCCGCCGTTTCATCGGAAAGTTTATAATGAATGACGTGCGTAATATCGTCCACATCAATACCCCGCGCTGCCACGTCGGTGGCCACGAGTACTTGCACATTCTTCGAGCGGAACTTGCGCATCACAGCATCGCGCTGCGCCTGCGAAAGTTCACCATGGAGCGCCTCGGCTGAATAACCATCGGCCATGAGCTTCTCAGCAACGGTCTGTGTTTCGGCACGGGTGCGGCAGAAAATCAGGCCGTAAATTTCGGGCAAATAGTCAAGAATACGCTTCACGGCCGGATAGCGGTCGCGCTCATGCACCATGAAACAGAAATGCTCGATATTCGCCGCGGACTCGTTACGACCGCCCACGGATACTTCTACCGGATCGGTCTGATAATTCGATGCAATGCGCGCAACGCCTTTGGCCATGGTGGCCGAGAAAAGCCAGGTAACGCGATCTTCCGGCGCCTTCTGCAGGATGGCGTCCAGCTCATCCTTAAAGCCCATGTTGAGCATTTCGTCCGCTTCGTCTAATACGACTACGGAAATCTGATCGAGTTTTGCCGCGCGGCGTTCAATCAGATCAAGCAGGCGACCGGGAGTCGCTACAATTATTTGTGTTCCACGCTTCAGATCGCGAATCTGCGTGGCGATATTCGAACCGCCGTAAACAGCGGTAATTTTTACATTCTGGTGCCGGGCAAACTTTTTCAGATCGTCCGCAATCTGCAGACAGAGCTCACGGGTCGGCGATAGAATAATGCCCTGCGGCATATCGTTCGACGGATCAACCCGCTCCAACAACGGCAGACCAAACGCCGCCGTTTTACC
>CAKZQV010000195.1 GCA_937141895.1 uncultured Verrucomicrobiota bacterium | reverse complement strand
ATGATCGAAGCCACAAAAGAAATGGCGGAAGAAACGGTAAAATCGACCATTGCCGAAGCGCGGCGCGAAATGCTCGGAACCCTCGGGGCGGAATTTAAACGGCTTGAATATCTCAAGCAGGTCAACGACAACATCCGACAGGAAGAACTCGATCATGCCCGCAAGGCCATCACCAAATTGGATAAAGCCCTATCCTCCGCCCGGCTTCACCTTGATTCCATTCGCGTCATTACCGCCGGTTAAAGAAATCGATTTTTCGTGGTAGGGCTCGACCGCCGGGCGAGCCTAGGAACCATGGGACATCCCCGACAAGGCCTGCAATTCCTACCTAGGCGCGCCCGGCGGTCGCGCCCTACCTTAAGGAAATTTAAGCACTCTTATCTCTGTGCTTCCGTTCCTCTGTGGTAAAAAAATCCTTATGAATTCATCCTGCCCATCGCCTATTCTCTGCCCCGTCTGTCGCGAGCCGCTCGCACCGAAAGACCGCATGTGGGGATGTGAAAACGGCCACCCCTTCAACATTGCGAAGGAAGGCTATCTCAATCTGCTGCTGAGTCATCAGCGGAAATCTAAAACTCCGGGCGATGATCCGGAAATGGTCATGGCGCGCCGGCGCTTTTTTGATTCCGGCGCATATGATCCGCTCACCGAAGCCATCGTCCAGCTTCCAATGATTGGAAGAGACAAAGTCTCCATTTTAGATTCCGGTTGCGGCGAAGGTCATTTGTTGGGCTCGTTAAGCGAAAAGCAGGATGGTTTTTTCTACGGCATCGATATTTCAAAAAAAGCGGTTCAGGTCGCTTCCAAACGGTGGAAAAATGCGGCCTGGATCGTGGCGAACGGCATGCGGGACATTCCGATTGCCGATGCATCCATGGATGTCATTCTCAGCATTCTCGCCCCGCGCAATAATCAGGAATTCAGCCGTATCCTTAAGCCGGACGGCACACTCATCGTCGGCGTGCCGGGACCAAACCATCTCATGGAATTACGGCAGCAGCTTCAATTTTCTTCGGGCGATTTTAAGGAAAAAGCCGATGCCGCCGCTGAAAAATGTGCGCCGGAATTTATCGAAACCGGTCGCGAGGCCATCCAAACTCGGGCCACGTTGAACGGGGAACAGATCAGCGATCTAATTAGAATGACCCCGATTTTCTGGCGATCATCCGATGAAGCGAAAGAAGAAATCGCAAAATTAGATCAACTGACCGTCACCATCAGCTTTACGCTGTTGGTAATGGAAAAGGAATAAGGGTATTTTGGTAGGGCGCGACCGCCGGGCGAGCCTAAGCGCTAGGGGTCATCGACGATAAGACCTACTTTTCCTACCTAGGCGCGCCCGGCGGGCGCGCCCTACCTTCCCTACCCTAATTTCAGTGATGCGACATCGTTGCCGGAGGGTTGCTGATATACGCGGAGGCCGAATTCGGGTAATGAGGCGAGGATATGATCGAAGATGTCGGCCTGAATGCCTTCGTAGGCCGCCCAGTTCTTGTCGGAACTGAACACATAAATTTCAATCGGCAGACCCTGCGGGGTCGGTTGCAGGTGGCGCACGAGAAAGGTCATGCCTTTGTGAATTTTCGGATTATCGTGCAGATAGTTCACAAGATACGCGCGGAAAATGCCCAGGTTGGTTTGACGACGACCGTTGACGACCGTGGCGGACAGGTCGATATTACGCTCGGTATTTGCAGCATCGATATCCTGTTGTTTTTCCTGCACATATTCTTTCAGCAGTTCCATACATTGGAATTTTTTCAGCATCGCTTCGTCGGCAAATTTCACAGTGTTCATATCGATACTGATGGAGCGCTTGATTCGCCGGCCGCCGGACTCGCTCATGCCGCGCCAGTTTTTGAAGGAGTCTGAAATCAGGGCATAGGTCGGTATGGTGCTGATGGTTTTGTCCCAGTTCCGGACTTTGACCGTATTGACCGTGACTTCAATGACATCTCCATCGGCGCCATATTTCGGCATTTCTATCCAGTCGCCCTCGCGCACCATATCATTGGCACCCAACTGGATCCCGGCCACGAACCCGAGAATAGAATCCTTAAAGACCAGCATGGTGACCGCGGTCATACCACCGAGCAAACCGAACAGTCCCCAGGGTTCTTTATTGATGAGTACGGAAATCATGAAGATGCCGGCCAGCAGGTAGGTCACAATCAGAAGGGCCTGAATGAGCGGGCGTATTGGTTTTCTATGCTCATCCAGCGTGCTTTGATAAACTTCGGTGACCGCATTGAGAAAAGCTTCAACGGATCGAGCGCCAATCAGGATGACTAATGCAAACAGAACCCGTTTGATCAGGATAAACTGGTCGGGTGCAATACGGTCCAGACAGATCAGAATAAAGGTCAAAGGAATCAGCCGGAGCGCCCGGTGAAACACGCGCGATTCCATGAGCTTGTCATCCCAGGTATTGGTGGTCTTTTCGGTTACGCGGCGAATCAGCTTCAGCAAATAGTTTTTCAATAGCAAATAGGCCAGATAGGCGCCGATGAAAATTAATACCGCCATCGCAGCAATAGAAATGGTTTCAGCAGCCGCTTCCGTCGCCCCGTAGCTTATCAGAAATTCTTTAATCATAGTCGTCAGCATGTGTTTTTCCTCACGTAAAAGTTCAGCACTTTAGCGGACGGTGTCAGAAAATGCATCAGCATATCGTTGATTCCTTAGACACCCAAAGTGCGGTGTTCCAATCATTGGAACCATGAAGGACACGATGAAAGCAGTACTCGCTATTTTATCCATCTTTGTTGCAGGATCCGTTTGGGCCGGAACCCCGAATCCGGACCGTATTATTCCCTTCAAAGAGACCCCGCAAGGTGAACTCAAACTCCACATTTTCAATCCAAAAGGCTTGAAGAAAGACCAAAAACGCTCGGCTATTGTATTCTTTTTCGGCGGTGGTTGGACCGGCGGTTCACCGACGCAGTTTTATCCCCAGTCTGAATACCTGGCCAAACGGGGTATGGTGGCCATCTGCGCTGAATACCGAACCAAGAATAGACACTGCACAGATCCGCGGGTTTGTGTGATGGATGCCAAATCCGCTATGCGCTGGGTACGCAGCCAAGCTCAAACCCTTGGAATTGATCCGAATCGTATTGCAGCCGGCGGCGGCTCTGCCGGTGGACATCTGGCAGCGGCAACGGCAACCCTCAGTAACTTCAATGAACCTGATGAAGATTCTTCGGTCAGCTGCATACCCAGTGCCCTGATTCTTTTTAATCCCGTGTATGACAATTCTGAAAACGGATATGGCAATGAGCGGGTAAAGTCCTACTGGCAGGATTTTTCGCCGATGCATAATCTAAAAAAAGACGCGCCGCCTACAATTGTATTTCTCGGTTCCGAAGATAAGTACATTCCGGTTGCAACGGCCAAGGAATTCCAGGCCCGCATGAAAAAGAATGGCGATCGGTCTGAATTAGTGGTCTACGACCAGATGAAGCACGGTTTTTTCAATCCGTCGAAAAAAGACAACCGATATAAAGAGACCCTGGCAGCAATGGATCAATTTATGGTCTCCCTCGGCTGGCTCAAGGCCCCCAAAGCAAAATAATCGAATCAGTATCCCCCTCGATTGAAATACTCCGCGTCGGAATATGCGGGCTTATTTTCTCGATCCGCCCGAACCGTTTGAGTATCAAAGATTCAATTTTGGAGGATGTGCATGAATCATAACGATATCTCGGGTCGGACGGTTGCCGATAAATTACTAGAAAAAATTGCGCAGGATGTGGCCGCGCTTAAACAAAGGAACTGGAACCCGAAACTGGTGTCTATCAAAGTCGGCGATGACCATGCGGTTGATCTGTATGTGCGCAACCAGCGACGGAATGCCGATAAAGTCGGCATTGAATTTGAGGAGCGGCACTACCCCGGCAATATGTCGGTCGACGAGCTGACGGCCGCCATCACGAATCTGAATGTTGATCCAACCGTCACCGGAATCATTCTCCAGCGCCCGGTTCCGGAACACATGCCGATTAAAGCACTACAGGAAACGATTCATCCGCTTAAAGATGTGGAAGGCATGCATCCAAAATCGATCGGCAATATTGTATACGGCGAGCTCGAGCTGGCTCCCTGCACCGCCAAAGCCTCCGTTGAAATCCTGAAAAGCACCGGCGTCAAGCTCGAAGGACTCGAAGCCTGTGTGATCGGCCATTCCGAAATCGTCGGCAAACCGATTGCCTTCCTGCTGATGGCCGAGGGCGCAACCGTGACGGTCTGCCATCATATGACCCGCGATGTTGCTGTTCATTCCCGCCGCGCGGATGTGGTTTTCGTCGCCGTGGGTAAAGCGGGCCTGCTGACCGGTGATATGATTAAACCCGGCGCGGTCGTCGTTGATATTGGCATCAACGTGATTGAGGATGAAGAAGGCAAGTCCAGAGTGGTCGGTGACTGCGATTATGAATCCTGCCAAAAAGCCGCAGGTTGGATTACGCCGGTCCCCGGCGGCGTCGGCCCCGTCACCCTCTCCATTCTCATGAAAAATACGGTCACCGCTGCGCAGCGGCTGCAGCAGCACTATCAAAAGCATTTCCAGGGCTCTTCGCCTGAATTCCCCCTCTAAGCCAAATCGCATTGTATTTTCAGTCCGCATCTGAGATCGTCTCCGCGTTCAACACCCTATTTATTTTCTGGAGACCTTTAGATGAAACTTGATGCGACTCAAATGGAAGACTGGCAAATTGCGGAAGCCGCCGAAGAGCAGATGGAAGCCATTGCGGAGGTCGCTGCCCAGCTTGGCCTCCAAGACGATGAACTGATTCCCATGGGGCGCAACGTAGCCAAGATTGACTACCCCAAAACATGGAACCGCATCAAAGATTTAAAGCCTGGAAAATATGTAGACGTCACGGCCATCACCCCCACTCCACTGGGTGAAGGTAAAACCACCACGACACTTGGACTCGTGGAAGGGCTGGGAAAAATCGGCAAAAAGCCGGTCGGCGCCATCCGTCAGCCCAGCGGCGGCCCGACGTTTAACATTAAAGGCTCCGCGGCCGGTGGTGGTTTGGCTCAGTGTATTCCCCTCGCTCCATTCACCCTTGGACTGACCGGCGATATTGATGCCATCACCAATGCCCACAATCTATGCATGGTGGCGCTCACCGCGCGCATGCAGCATGAGCATAATTATGATAACGAGCGGCTGGCGCAAATCGGTATCCAGCGCCTGGATATTGATCCGGATCATGTGCAGATTAAATGGGTGATGGATTTCTGTGCCCAGTCGCTCCGAAACATCACCATCGGCCAGGGCGGAAAAATGGATGGCTATGAAATGGAGTCCGGCTTTGCGATTTCGGTTTCCAGTGAACTAATGGCCATTCTCGCGGTTTCGAGCAGCCTGAAGGATATGCGCGAGCGCATTGGTAAAATGGTGGTGGCCTACAGCAAATCAGGCGATGAGATCACGACGGCCGATCTGGAAGTGGATGGCGCGATGTGTGCCATTATGCTGAACGCGCTGAACCCAAATCTGATTCAGACGCTCGAAGGCAATCCGGTGCTCGTGCACGCCGGCCCGTTTGCGAATATTGCGATCGGCCAGAATTCAGTCATTGCCGACATGCTGGGTATTCGCCTGGGTGATTATCTCGTGACGGAAAGCGGCTTTGCCTCCGACATTGGTTTTGAAAAATTCTGGAACCTGAAATGCCGCTATTCCGGGCTCAAGCCGGATGCCGTAGTGATTGTGGCGACGGTTCGCGCATTGAAAATGCACGGCGGCGGCCCGCAGGTTAAACCGGGAAAACCGCTGGACCCGGCCTACACGGAAGAGGAACTCGACCTATTGGAAAAAGGCTGCGCAAATCTTAAGGCCCACATCAATATCGTCAAAAAAAGCGGAGCGAACCCGGTAGTCTGTATTAACGGTTTCTACACCGATACCGAAGCTGAGCATGAGCTGGTCCGAAAAGTGGCCATTGAAGCCGGCGCACGCTGTGCCGTTTCCAAACATTGGGAACTCGGCGGCGAGGGCGCGGTTGAATTGGCTGAGGCGGTTGTTGAAGCCTGCGAAGATGAGCACCATTTTGAATTTCTCTATGATCTCCACCTGCCGCTCAAAGAACGCGTCTATAGAATTGCCACCGAGTTGTATGGTGCGGCCGGTGTAAACTGGTCCCCCGAAGCAGAGGAAAAAATTAAGGCGATGCAAAACGATCCCGAGATCAGCAGCATGGGCGTCTGTATGGTAAAAACCCATCTTTCGCTTTCGCACAATCCCGACTTTAAAGGCGCACCCACGGGCTGGCATCTACCGATCCGCGATGTTCTGGTCTATAAAGGAGCCGGTTTTATTGTTCCGGTTGCCGGCGACATCAAATTAATGCCCGGTACAGGGAGCCGTCCGGGCTTTAGGAAAATTGATGTAGATGTCGAAACCGGAAAAGTGACGGGACTCTTCTAAGCGTTCCAATGATTGGAAACCGACGAACCAAGCGGTGGCTAGGCCACCGCGTATTCCTGCAGCACGTCCATTTCGAGAAACTCAAGCACAGAGGCATGCGTTGATTCCAGGCGGACTTTCGGGGCATAACCCGCCTCATAGGCCTGAATCCAGCGGGAAAGACAGAGACACCAGTAATCCCCCGCCGTGCATCCTTGAAATCCATATTCAGGCATCGCGGTGGACAAATCGTTTCCGACCGATTTTGAGTACGCCAGAAACTCGTTGGTCATCAGCACACAAATCGTATGCATGCCCTGATCATCAGCCCGCGTATCGCATTTTCCATTGCGGAAAAAACCGGTAAGCGGATCCATACTGCACGGGATCAAATCCCCGCCGAGAATATTTTTTGCCACTGTTTTTACTCCACGTAAGCTACGGCCATCTCTTCTTCGGTGATCTCCGCCGGCGCTTCGTCGTAGATCTTAATATTCTCATATTGCGTCGTACGCTGTGCCGGAATATAGCCGGCTTCGCGGATCAGAAAGAGGACAAGATCTTCATCGACCTGATAATCCACACCGGTGGCACTCACGACCTCTTCCGTCATCAGCACGCCGCCGTAATCATCCGCACCGAACTGCAATGCCAATTGCGACACATCGGGGCCTTCCGTTACCCAGCCCGCCTGCAGATGAGGCACAT
>CAKZQV010000194.1 GCA_937141895.1 uncultured Verrucomicrobiota bacterium | reverse complement strand
CGACCAAGGACCTTGGAAAGGGGACTGGACTCGGACTGGCCACCGTATTCGGTGCGGTCCAGCAGCACCAAGGGGCGATTGATCTCAGCAGCGCGATAGATGCCGGAAGTACATTCCGCATCTATCTGCCGGTTACGGATGCAACCACGGACGGAACTGAAACCACGCTGGATATATACAAAGGCAAGGATACACTCCTGCTGGTGGACGACGATGAAGTCGTCCTACAAACGACAAGCCAAATTCTGTCCACACTGGGGTATGATGTCCTTTGTGCGGAAAACGGAGAAAAAGCGCTACAGCATTTTGAGATGGAGCGTGAACGGATCAGCCTGGTGATTCTCGATGTCGTCATGCCGGTGATGAACGGGCAAGACTGTTTCCGCGCCCTTCGGGACATCGATCCGGAAATTCGCATCCTGCTTTCAACCGGCTTTTCGACCGAAGTGGATGTTGAAGACATGCTCAACACCGGCCGATGCGACCTCCTGCACAAACCTTATCTCACGCCTACGCTGAGCCAGTCTGTTCATGAGGCGCTGAATCTCGGATAGAGCAATAGGCAGAAAACAAAAAACGACTTATCAGCACGGTTTGATGATGCCGCCTTTATAACGGCGCATATTCTCGACGTATCGCTCGGCATAGCTTCGGATATTGATAAAATCCTCATCGGTGAGTCTACGGATAACCCGCGCCGGTGAACCGACCGCGAGGGAGCCGGCTGGAATTTTTTTCCGCTGCGCAATGATGGATCCCGCACCGATGATGCAGTTATCGCCGATCTCGCAACCGTCGAGCAGGATGGCCCCCATACCAATCAGGCAGTTGTTTCCAATCGTACAGCCGTGGAGCGTGACTTTATGACCGACCGTCACATCATCGCCGATAATCGTCGGGGCACCCTTACCGGTGTGGGCCACGGAATTATCCTGAATATTCGACCGCTCACCCAAAATGATGGGTTCAATATCGCCCCGCAGCACCGTTCCGAACCACACACTGGACTGGTTTTTCAGCACCACATCGCCGATCACAGTGGCGTTATCGGCAATGTAATATTCCTTCGGCAGGGACGGCTTAATGTCTTCATACTGATAAATCATGATCGAAACTGTAGTGAAACTTCCAACCGTTGGAAATTATATCGTCTCATCAACCACCAGTTGTTCATCCAGCAATCCGAGCTCAATGGTCGTTTTGCTGAGTTCGATCTGCTCATGCTCTTCCATGACCAATAGATTTTCGAATACTTCGCGGACTTTAGTGTTTTGGGTTTTCTCGGCCATTTCGCGGTAAAACTTAATCAGGCACGCGTCGAAATGCATCGCGGCGGCCACCACATCCTCCACCTCCATGGAAGGCTTAATTTTAAAATCACGGATATTCCGTAAGGTCGAAGCATCCGGTCCATACTGGAGATAGGAGTCCGCAACATTTCTGGATACCTCCTGCATGAATTCTTTAAGGCAATCCTCCAGATACTGCTCGTGTCGGCTGAGATAATCGAGCAAAGCCCGGGTCCTCTCTTTTTCAGCCGAATCTCTTAGGGCTTCATAGAACTCACTCAGTTTGTGGTGAAACTTACGCGCTTGTTCGAGTACGTCTTTGGTCTGATTGAATGGCATATAGAACTCCTTTCGCTTCTGAAAAGAATTCTAGAGCGCCAACCCATAGTGTCAAATTTTATTAAGGCATTAATATCAACGAGATAGGCGTACGATAAACTCATATTGATTCGGGAATGCGGCCAGCAACTGCGCCCGCGACGGCAGCTCAAAATCTAAAAAATCAAACCCGGGGGCCACCGTGCAACCCACCAGAGCATATCCTTCATCGACCGATGCACCAAACCAGTTGCCCCCCTTCACGGTATGCTGAAACGATCCACGACCCAGCACCGTCGCGGTCACGTTTCCATCCGGATCCAATTCATGAATCGTGATCGGATCTCCGCAATAGAAATGCCACTGCTCATCGGATTTCAGCCGATGCAATGCTGAAAAGTCGGGCGCCTCCAACAGATAATAGATCGACGTCATGGCCGAACGGCCGGTTTCCAGCTTGATCTCCGATTCAAAGACGCGGCGATACCATCCGCCCTCTGGATGGGGTTCCAGGCCGAGCTCTTTTTTCCAATGATTGGAAGTTTTCAGAACTGCCCCGTATTTAGCAGCACCAGAGTGCATGCCTCTTTGACTTCGATTCCGGCGTCCTGGAGTTGCTGCTGAAGCTGCGGGTTCTCCGTTCCCGGATTAAAAATGACGCGCCGCGGCTTTACAGCCAGCAGATCTTCAACCAGCGGAGCGGAACGTTCGGGTGAAAGATAAACGGTTATCGTATCGACCGGCATTCCAAGGTCTGGAAGTTTTTTGAAAACCAGTATGCCCTCAATTTCATCCAGCGCCGGATGAACCGGAAGCACAGCAAAACCTTTCTCCAACAGTAAATGCAACGCCTGATTGGAATAGCGTTCCGGTTTAGCGCTGGCCCCGAGAACAACCACCCGTTTACCTCTGCTTTTAGCTTCCATACCTACAAAATAGCGTGAATTCGCCGTCCGTCAACCTTCCGGTTCAGCCCTCTCGCTTGAAGGGAAACCGGTCTACTTTCACTCCGCCCATATGAATTTCCGTAAACATTGATACAAACCTACTTCATTTCGATTTTATAAATTCCTAATTATCAGATTGTTAAATATGGACCCAATTAGTCATTTTTTTTGGGGTTTTTTTGTACACAATTCATACTGGATCGCCTTAAATCATTTCTGAAGCCGCGGTTTGGGTTTCATTTGAGCAACGTATGGTTCTCCTCCCTCTTTCCATACGTTGCTCTTTTTTTTGTGCCTGCAGTTAAACGAATTCTACAGAAACCGGACGGTTCAGTTTTATATCTGTCGGCGAAACATCGGCCTGCCAGGCATACACCTCCACGCCACCCTCCACCGCATCCTTCAGGGCGGCCGCATATTTCGGATCAATCTCGTGGGCCGCGCGGAATCCGGTGCCATCGGCCCGCGGAATCACAAAAAGCATGGCGGCACGGTGTCTGGCTCTGACCACCTCAATTAATTCATTGAGATGTTTACGTCCCCGCTCCGTGACCGCATCGGGGAATGCAACCATCCCGTCCTCGGCCAGCAGCGTCACGTTTTTGACTTCCACATAGCAGAGCTTGTCGCCCGTTTTTAAAAGCAGATCAAATCGGCTGTTTCCGAATTTCTGCTCGCGGACGACGTCTTCGTAGCCGGCGAGCTCCGGGATCCAACCCTTGGAAACCGCTTCAAACGCCATCTCATTGGCACGGCCCGTGTTCACGCAGATCCAGCAATTTCCGTTATGCACCAACTCCCAGGTATAGCGATATTTTCGCTTAGGATTATCTGAATCAGAAAGCACCACGCGATACCCCGCTTCCGCGCACGTCGTCATTCTTCCCGTGTTTGGACAATGCGCCGTAATGACCGTTCCGTCGTCCAGCTCCACATCGGCCAAAAACCGCTTATAGCGCTTGACCAGCGTTCCGAAAATGGTCGGTGATAATTCCACGAGATTTATTAGCCACGAGAGATCGCAAAGAACTATAAACTTCCAGTCGCACCGGTCTTCGCGATTTTTTGCGTTGTTTTTGATGAAAATGCTCCTACTGAGGTTTCTGATTCCAAGCTTCGATACACTCCGGAACACTCAATTCATAGCGCTTATTGCAAAACTGGCAACTGATGCCCAACGGCTCATTTTTCTTCACAATCGTCATGCGATCTGGAATCGGAATCGACCGCAAAACCGCGGCCATTTTTTCGCGACTGCACGTGCATTCAAATATTGGAGCCGGACAGGGTTCCATATGAATGCCTTCAAAGCCCTCTTCATCCCCGACGAGCACTTTTGCAATCTGCTCAAAATAACCTTCGGCTGCGCTCTCATGACCCAGCAGTTCGCGAAAACCATGATCGCCCATGTGCTCGCGAATACGGTCAAACCGCTCCAGATCCGTGTTCGGCAGCGCCTGAATCATCCAGCCTTGGCAAAGCGCCACCGGCTTTTCCGGGTTGGCGTCAAAACCGATCATCACGCTCATACCGGTTTCCACCTGGTCGGAAATGGAAAAATGGTAGGCCAGATCATTCACCACATCGTGTAATGAAATCGGGGTCGTGCCCGAATTCACCACGCGCCCGCCCTCCGTCGTAATCACCTGCAATTGACCATGATCGCCATAGAGCGACTCATGTGCATCATCAAATTCATGTAGATGGTGCGGAGAAATCAGCGACCGTACCGAGCCGTCGTTCCCGGCATCCACCACCACGGTTTTCAAGCCGCCCTCATATTTCCAACAGGCATTCAGTCGCCGCTGTTCCGGCAGCAAGGCCGCCGCCAGCAGCCCGGCCGCCGTAGCCCGGCCCAGCACATGCGCACCGGCGGGATCGCAATCATGCCGCACCACGCTTTCATTCACCGCCGCGGTTGCCACGGTGTAGGTAAAAGCAATATCGAGCCCTTTGAAATGACCTTTATAGAGTAAATCGTTCATGAAAAAACCGTCTTATCGTGTTTGGATTTAGGTTAAAAACGTGAGGCGTGAACTTATTCCGTCCTAAATCAGTCTGTCAAATATCTAGCCAACTTTAAGCGAAACGGCCGCGCGGAATGCCGCCTTAAACCATCAACGGGCTTTACGCCGTATGGCCCCCATCTTGTCCTTCAAGTGATGCCCGGGACATTCCGTGCCGACGGCCAGCTCACAATGTCCATAAATACGCCCCGCCGGAATTCGATACTTTTTCTGAAGTTTCCCGATTAGAATAGACAATGATTCCAGGGCCTCGTCCGAAGGCTGCTCAAACTGGAAATTTCCCAGCAGCAGTATCCCGATATTTCCGTCATTACCCCCGGAAACATGCGCCCCCTGCAACTGCAATGGGCGGCCCATCCATACCCGCCCACGAGGATCGATAATGTAATGATAGCCGATATCCGCCCATCCCCGGGCCAGATGATACTTCCGAATGGTTTGCAACCGACTCTGGATCTGATCGTACGTTTCCAACGGGGTAATCGGCTCAATACCGTCATGATGAACCGTAATGCGCGAAATCGAACCCATCGGAGTAGATTTCGCCGGCGGCATGGAACCAAGAGGCGCCCATTGCGAACGAGGAACAACCACCAGCTTATCCGAGCGCCCAGACGATCGGCAGGATGAAAGGCTCAACACCATCGGAAGTGCCACAAGGCCCAAAATCAAAGATCGCCTGTTCATAGTCTATACTCGTTTCTTTTGTTCTTAATGAACGCTCATGCCCCGGAAACTAAAACGGCACCGGGCACTCTAGGTGTAACGGTTCGCCGGAAACCGGATGCAAAAGGGCCAACGCATGCGCATGGAGCATCAACCGCGCGCCAGCCGTACCATAAATATTATCTCCAAGGATTGGAAATCCGATCGCATTCATATGCACGCGCAACTGATGCGATCGCCCAGTCTCTGGAAAAAGCGCCACGCGGGTTGAATCTTCATAGCGCTCCAGCACCTTCCAATTGGTGATCGCCTTTTTCCCGCGCACACAATCCACAATATGTTTCGGCGGAAGACGCTGCTCCATATCCTTGCGCATCGGATAATCAACCAGACCTTCGTCCTGCTCGAACACACCCTCAACCAACGCCACATAAATCTTGGAAATGTCGCGTTTTTCGAACGCAAGAGACAGCGTGCGCTGCACCTCCAGCGATCGCGCAAAAAGCATCAGACCCGACGTATCCATATCCAAACGATGCACCATCAGCGCTTCCGGAAATTCAGCATGAACCCGGCTCAGACCACAATCCTGCTTATCCGGCCCCCGCCCCGGCACCGACAACAGCCCCGACGGTTTATTCACCGCCAGCAACGCTTCATCCTGATATACGATTTCTAGCACGGGGAAATCTATACCGGAGCAGGACTGATCCAACGATTCCAATAATTGGAAGAATTGTAATGGATTCCTCCTCATGATTGCTGTTTATTTAATCTTATTTTAAGAAAAAAACGTATACAGGGGGAAACATGAACCGGAAACGAATCGTAACATATGCATTATCCGTATTGATGATCGGAATCTTTCCAACCCTTGGAAATGCCGATAAACCCATGCACCCGACCCTCGAAAAGATCGATCTCGATGGCGACATGGTTCTATTTCTGAACACCGAAACCCTTGAAATGCGGATTATCGAATACATCGAAAAGATGGGCGACATGATCATGAAATCAATGGTTACCTCCTCCCCGGACAGTCTGCGGGCCGTGGGCGAAGGGATCGAAACCGCGAAGACTGCAATCCAATGGAGCGGTCTGTTCTCGCTGGAAGCTTATGCCATGAGTATGGCCCCGGCGGAAGAGGGTTTAAGCCGCGTGGTCTCAATAGGCCAACATGCCGAAGTGGACTCCCACAAACCGATCTGGCGCCTGATGGGTTCTGAACCGGACGAACTGGAGGGCATTGAATTTGTTCCAGCCAATGCCGTTTACACCGCCAATTCCAGCACCAGCCTGGATGAAACCTGGAAGATCGTGAACGATGCCGTGAGTACATTCGGCAGTCCGGAAAATACCGCGGCCTTTAACCAATATGTGATGATGGCCCAGATGCTGATAGGCACCAATATCAGTGCCATCACGGAATCGATCGATAACGACATCCTGATTTCGCTCCAGCTTTCGGACGTCAAAACCGTCACCTTTCCACAGCGCACGGGCGCCAATCTCACCATCCCGGAACCCAGCCTGCTATTCGGTCTGGGGATCAACGATCCGATGCTTGGAAACATCATCCTGCAGAAGCTCCAGCTTGCTGGCTTGCAACCCGTCAAATCCATGCATGATGAAAACGAATGCTACACCCTGAATCTGCCGATTCCTTCGCCCGTTCCGCTTTCCCCCACCCTCGTGATGACCGACGATTATCTCCTGATCGGCTCGAGTCTTGGTGTCGTGAAAGAAGCCCTCGATTGCGAGAAAAATGAATCCGGCCTCGTTTCAACCCCACTCTATAAACAGCTGTTGAAAAATGCACCCGAAGAAACGAGTGCCATTGAATTCGTTTCGCCGCGTTTCATGAAAACTTACTTCGATGTGCTGGGCAAAGCCATGAACGATACCAACGAGCCGGAATTTGAATCCATGATGAAGATGATGACGGAGTCCTGGAGCACCATGTATGCCGGAGGCTATGCGCTGAAAACGCCCGCCGGATTTTATTCTGAATCACATGTAAACTATGGTGGTGCAAAACCCGTGGAACTTGCGGCCTCCTCCTATATCGGCGTACTCGCCGCCATCGCTATTCCGAGCTTTCAGAAAGCGCAGCACAATGCGCAGGAAAGAAGCTGCGAGAACAACCGCCGCATGATCGAAACCGCCAAAGAATTATGGGCTTTGGAAAACGATAAAGCAGCTGGAACGCCGGTCACCGAAACTGACCTTATCGAATATTTACCCGGAGGAACCGCACTGGTTTGCCCGGCCGGCGGAACCTATACGATCACCCCGGTCGGCACGGACTGCGAATGTTCCGTACATAATGCCGCAAAAAAAATTAAACACCCCGTTGTCGACGAGCGCGTTCCGGTGGCCTGGATTTCCGGTCGGCAGGTTACTTCCCACCATCCACTTGTGGTCGACCGCCACGGTTTTGTGTTTCCTCTCGGTACTGACGAGGTATCGCTACCGCTCATTCAGGGATTGGATCTGGACCTGTCCCCTGGGCAGATTGAATCCTCGGATGTTGAAACCGCCCTGCAAATTATTGAACTGTGCGACAAGTCGAGCTATATGCGCGAATACATCCATATCGAAAGCCTGGATCTGAAGAACACAGACTATATTGATATGAGATTGGCCGGTGATACCCGCGTGCGCATGCCGCGTTCTTCGCTCAAAACTAAACTTCAGAACCTGGCAACCGTCATTAAAATTGCCAACGGTCAGGACCGGAAGATAAAAGAAGTCGATTTGACCCTCGATTCAAGCAAAGTTCCCGTGACCTACTATTGATTCAGGAATTTTATAAAAATGGAGGGACATTGTCCTCAATGTCCGTTGGACGCTGCGGTACATCTTTCGTACCGCCCGCTTCCAGCGGGCTACCGGAAATCGCCGCCTTTCTGACCTACTTATCTT
>CAKZQV010000193.1 GCA_937141895.1 uncultured Verrucomicrobiota bacterium | reverse complement strand
TGGGCTGTTCGGATCGCGGAAACACGGCGGCTTCGCAGTTGAAAGCTGGCGATATTGACTGGGATCACATTTTCGGAACACTCGGTGTGCGTTGGTTCCATACGGGCGGAATTTTTGCGGCGCTATCTGAAACCACGGGTGAAGTGGTGATTGAAGCGGCTAAGACGGCTAAAAAATACGGAACGATTGTTTCCTACGATCTAAACTACCGTCCTTCACTTTGGAAGGGATTTGGCGGCTTGGAAAAATGTCAGGAAATTAACCGCGAGATTGCTCAATATGTGGATGTGATGATCGGCAACGAAGAAGACTTCACAGCCTGCCTCGGTTTTGAAATTGAAGGGGCCGATGAAAACCTGACCGATCTCGAAGTCGGTGCATTCCAGACGATGATCAAAAAAGCAGTGGCTGAATTTCCGAACTTTAAAGCAACGGCCACGACGATGCGTGGTGTCAAAACCGCCACCGTGAATGACTGGGGTGCGATGTGCTGGGTCGATGGTGAGTTCTATACGTCTACGCATCGCCCGGAACTTGAAATTATGGATCGCGTCGGTGGCGGTGACAGCTTTGCTTCCGGCTTTATCTATGGTCTGATGATTCTGCAGGACGCAGAAAAAGCGATTGAATACGGCGCGGCGCACGGTGCGCTGGCCATGACCACCCCGGGCGATACCACGATGGCGTCGCTCGCTGAAGTTGAAAAAATCGTCGCCGGTGCCGGCGCGCGGGTGGATCGGTAGGGGCGATATACATGTCGCCCGTACGTGAAAAGGAGAAATATAATGCTGAATGAACTTTTAAAACGGCCGGTGATTCCGGTGATTGTTATTGATGATGCCAACGATGCCGAGCCGCTGGCAGAAGCACTGTTGGCCGGTGGTATGGATGTGATTGAAGTGACCTGCCGTACGACCGCTGCACCTGAAGCACTGGCACGCATCAAAAAAGCATTTCCAGAAATGCTTTTGGGTGCCGGCACGGTGGTGACACCGGATCAGGCGCAGATGTGTATCGATACCGGGGTGAGCTTTGGGCTGGCACCGGGATTGAACCCGGACACCGTCGAATTTTTCCAGGAAAACGACACGCTGTTTATTCCGGGGGTCATGACGCCTTCCGAAATGGAAGCCGGTTTGGCGATGGGGTGCAAAATGCTGAAGTTTTTCCCGGCTGGTGCGGCGGGCGGCGTGAATATGCTGAAAAATCTGTCGGCTCCGTATGCATCGCTGGGCGTTCAGTTCTGCCCGACGGGCGGCCTGAACCTGGATAATATGAATGATTATCTTTCGCTGCCGGTGGTCAGTGCCATTGGTGGCTCGTGGCTCGCGACCAAGAAGCAGATTGCCGATAAACAGTGGAATCTGATCACAGCACAGGTCAAAGAAGCTCTGGCTAAAGCGGCGGAAGTTAAATAGTTCCGAAGCTTAGAAGAGCTTTAATAAAGCCGTTGAGTTCTTTTCAGAATTCAGCGGTTTTTTCATAAAGTTAGTGTGGTGAATCGGTCGGCTGCTCATATTTTTCTAACAAAGGAGGTGCATGAATGTGTCTAACCAGAAGTTAACCGGGGGGTCGACATATGTTCATCATTTCCAACAGTGTTCAGGATCAGGGTCAGGATTGCCTCGATGTTAAAATGTATGACTCTTTTTCGCCCGACGAAAATCAGCTCATTTCCCACACCCGCGTTTTTCGGGACATGGATGGACGCATGAATCAGCGGGTGCTGTTTGATCGAAAAAAGATACGTTCGGTTTGATTAGCCTGCGCTAATCAAATGCACTCATGAGGCCTTTCAGGGCTTTTTTTACATCGTCGAGCTCTGCGTGCAGTTCGGCGATTTCATTTTCCAGAGTTTGGATGCGATCCTCGCGGCTGGGCTGCGAGTTTCCAGTGATTGGAAGTTCCCGCTGTATGTCTTCAACTTCGGGTAGTGCTCCGAAAAGCTGGGCCCAACGGCGTTCCCGTTTGCCGGGTTCCTTTTCCAATTGTATGACAAATGGGCCGTTTTCATAGACCTCGAGGCCATGAAGGATTTCCTCCACTTCGGCGGCGTCGGCCAGAGGATGGAGTCGGGAAGCATGAGCGCGTAAGTCGCCGGGCGTTTGGGGTCCGCGGATGAGCAGTTCGCAGATGATTCCCATTTTGGCGGGGGAAAAGTTCCAATGGTCGGAAAAGCAGTGGCGATATTTCATGACCCGGCTGCCGGAAGAGGAAACCTCGACGGCCAACTTATGCTCCATGCGGAGTTCATAGAGCGTTTGTTCAACCGTGGCTGAATCGAGCGCCATGACGGGGTTCCGGTTGCTTTTCTGGTTACAGGCATTGACCAGCGCATTGAGCGTGAGCGGATAGTTTTCGGGTGTGGCCATCTCTTTTTCTATCAGGCAACCCAAAACTCTCTGTTCGATGGGGTTCAGTTGTACATCCATAATTAAGCTCCATTGAATGGCGTCCAGCATAGTGGACGCGTGCGGATTATTCAACGTCTGGAAAGTGTCAATGTATTCGAATTCAGCAGAAATGGTTTTTGTAAGCAATGAGTCTAAATACGCATGAGTCCTTAATTTCGATTGATCCATTGTCCGAAAACCATTTCAATCTCCCAATCGTTCTTAAGATATCGAATTGGAGTTAAATGGAACTACAACGAATAGCATATGCTCTTGATGCCGATCTGGTTTGTGGACCTGCGGCGTGGGAGCGCATCAATATTGAAACCGTTTTTGCTTCGGATCTGATGAGTGACGTGCTCATGAGTGATCGGGAGGAGATGCTGATGATTACTTCGCTCTCCACGGAGCAGTCGGTTCGTTCGGCCGGGATTGTTGGTGCTGAAGCGATCGTGATTGCAAATAACAAGACCGTGACCGAAGGCATGATCGAGCTGGCAAAAGATCAGGATATTGCATTGCTCCGTACGCGATATCCGAAATATGAATCCTGTGTCCGTCTCGGACGTATTCTGGAAGACGGATGAGCGAGGAGGTCAAACAACCACTCCAATCCTCTCTGCGGGTTCAGGAACTGCTCTATGGCCTGCGCATCAGCGAGGTCATGACCCAGAAAGTTTTTGCCGTTTCCAAAAACTGCACCATGCGCGATGTCCGTGTGATTATGCGGAACAATGAAATCAGCGGCGTGCCGGTGGTCGACAGTAAACGCGTGGTTGGCATCGTGACGATGAATGATCTGATGAATGCGCTCGAAGAGGGGGCGTTGGATGACAGCGTGATTACCTGGATGACGAGCGAGGTCAAAACCCTGGCCGAGGATATGCCGCTCTCCTTCGGTATTTCGGCTTTTGGAAAATTTTCGTTCCGCCAGTTTCCGGTCGTCAATAAGGCCAACGAGCTGACGGGCATCCTTACCTTTCGAAATGTCAACCACGCGCTGATTCGGGAACTTTCGCGCCAACTCCGGCACATGGAGCAGCAGAACGAAAATCCACCAGATGCGGATGATCTGCGCTTTGCGAAAGTCTATCAGCTGGCCCGCTATGATTTTGAAAACGGCGGTAAGGCCTCCAGCGAGATTAAAAAATTTCTTAAATCGCGCGGCGTTCCGCCCAAGCTCGTCCGGCGGGTGGCCGTCGCCAGCTATGAGCTGGAAATCAACCTCGTGGCGCATTCTATCGGCGGTATGCTCGGTTTTGATATTACAGCGGACCGGGTAAAAATTTCCGCGCACGACCGTGGGCCCGGCATTAAAAATATTGAAGATGCCCTGACGGAAGGATTTTCGACCGCCAATGAGTGGATTCGCTCGCAGGGCTTCGGTGCGGGTATGGGGCTGCCCAACGTAAAGCGAGTGGCGGATAAGTTTGCCATTGAGTCTGCGGTCGGTATGGGCACGATGGTGCAGGCGATTATTTATTTAAATCAGGAGAATGAAAATGAAGGTCAGTGAACTTACGTCGTTAGAGGCGCTCACCTGTGTGCAGGATACCTATACCGATGCGGAAATCTCAACCGGCTATACCTCGGACCTGCTGAGCGATGTGATGGGCAATGCCGAAGAAAACTCGGTGCTGATCACGATTCAGGCCCATAAAAATACGATTGCGGTTTCGTCGTTGGCCGGTATTACGGCGATCATCATCTGCAGCAAACGCCCGTGTCCCGAGGATATGCTTAAGGCCGCGCGCGACGAGGGCATTGCGGTTTTTCAGACTGCGGATAACCAGTTCAACACATCGGCATTGATTGCTCAGAAGCTGGGCTAGGAGCCGCGGTCATGGACTACCGGGCGGATTTTCATATTCACAGTTGCTTGTCGCCATGTGCGTCGCTAGAAATGTCGCTCAACTCGATTGTGCAACGCGCCCGGAACGCTGGGCTGAATGCGATTGCCCTGACGGATCATAACTGCGGATTTAACCTTCCTGCCTTTGGAACGATTTGCGAACGGCACGGTATGGAATGCCTGTATGGCATGGAAGTCACTTCGGTTGAAGAGGCGCATATCCTGTGTCTTTTTGATCAATTGGATGTTGCGGTTGATTTCGGAGCACAGGTCTATGACAGCCTGCCGGATTTTGCGAATCAGCCGGAAAAATTTGGTGACCAGCCGATCATCGATGCGGATGAAGAAATCCTCGGGTTTGCTGAAAAATTTCTGATAAGTGCATCGGGCTTTGATATCGGGTCGCTGGTTCAGGAGGTGCATGGCCTGGGTGGTCTGGTGATTCCTGCTCATATTGACCGGGCCATGTATGGCATCATCGCACAGCTCGGTTTTCTGCCGGATGAGGAATTTGATGCTGTGGAATTGACGGCTTACGGCGATCAGGAACTCGCCCAGCATTTTCCGATTATCCGCAGTTCGGATTCCCATCATTTGGGTGGCCTGGGTCAGGCGCATACCGATCTGCAAATGGATCGGCTGAGTGTGGCCGAGCTACGTTCCAGTCTTTGGAAAAAAGACGCCGGGTGAGGGCTCCCGGCGCACGGTCTATTTCTTTTTGTCTTTCACAAACAACGCATTTCCGTTGCCGCTCTTGCGTCGGTCGATTTCGAAAAGGCCGATACCTTCAAACAGCAGAGGAAAGCTTTTAAAGCCATATTCGCGCGGGTCAAAGTCGGAATACTGTCGCTTAATCAAACTGCCACAGGTGGAGGCCCGAGCCCAGCCGTCATCATCGGCTGTTTCAGCAACGGCATCGCGCAGGGTATTTACCAGCTTGGTATCCTGTTTCAGGTTTTGGGTTTTGCTGTTTTTGGATGCTGTTTTCTTAGAGGTCTTTTTTGCGGGTTTTTGCGGCGGTTCTTCTTCGGGTATTTTGAGTAGTTCGGTGAGGATAAAATCGTCGCAGGCACTGCGGAACGCCTTTGGGGTTTTCTTTTCGCCGACGCCGAAGACATAGATCTGAGACTCCTTCAGGCGGGAGGCGAGTTTGGTGAAATCACTGTCGGAGGTCACCAGAGCAAAAGCATCGAACTGATTGGAAAAGAGCAGATCCATGGCATCGATAATCAATGCGGCGTCGGATGAGTTTTTGCCCTGGGTATAGGAAAACTGCTGGACCGGATTAATGGCGAGATCGTTGAGCGGCTGCTTCCAGTTGATTAGGTGTTTGCTGCTCCAGTCGCCGTAGGCTTTTTTCACGACAATGTGCCCATGTTTGGAGAGCTCGGTCATAACGGCGCTTAAGGTTTTCTGGGATGCATTTTCTGCATCGATGAGAACGGCGATTTTTTTATCGGTATCAATATCCTTCATGTGACGCCCTTTCTTAGTTGAGCAGACCTTAGCTGGGGATGCTGTATTCAGCAAGCTCTGTGCATTGCGCCTGTCGGTTAAAAATGAAATGCTTGAGCAGAGTTAAATGAGGATCATGAGTTATGGGCAAAGAACAGTTGGTCAGTTGGGGTTTTAGAGCGGAGCCAATCATGCTGGCTGCCGGACCCTGCAGCGCGGAATCGGAAGAACAGGTGGTTGAAACGGCCAGAGCACTGGCCGGGCAGGGCATCGATTTTATGCGCGCCGGAATATGGAAGCCCCGCACGCGACCGGGTTCTTTTGAAGGAGTCGGCGAGAAGGGACTAGCCTGGTTGAACGCTGCCCGGGCTGAAACCGGGCTGAAGATCGGGACGGAAGTGGCGGAGCCTTCGCATGTGGAAGTGTGTCTGGAACACGGCCTTGATGTTTTGTGGATCGGCGCGCGTACCACCACCAATCCGTTTTCGGTTCAGGCCATTGCCGACGCGCTGAAGGGAACGGATATTCCGGTGTTTGTAAAAAATCCGATGAGTGCCGATGTGGCGCTGTGGATGGGAGCGATTGAACGCCTAGCGAATGTCGGGTTGACGAAGTTAGGCGCCATTCACCGCGGGGTCAGTTCATCGTTGGAAATGCGCTACCGCAATGCGCCGGCGTGGAAAATGCCCATCGAACTGATGCGCCAGATGCCCGACATTCCCATCATCTGCGATCCGAGTCATATTTGCGGGAAGGCCGATCTGATTCCTGCGATTGCGCAGGAGGCGTTGGACCTGCTTTTTGATGGGCTTATGGTGGAAGTGCATCCCGATCCGCCGAATGCGCTGTCCGATGCCGCGCAGCAGCTGACTCCTCATCAATTTGGATCCATGATCCGGAACCTTGAGCTCACCCATGAGGAGAGCGATAGTTCCGTTTTTCGTAACCGGCTGAGTGAACTTCGTGAATCGGTGGATGAATTCGACAGCAGTCTGCTTGAACTGATTGGAAAGCGTATGGAAGTGGTCCGCGAAATGGGCCGACTGAAAAGCGAACAGAAGGTGTCGACCCTGCAGCCGCATCGCTGGCAGGAGATTTTGGATGACCGGGTGAAACGGGGCGAAAAACTGGAGCTGTCAGAAGATTTTGTGCTCCAGATGATGCAGTCGATTCACGAGGAAGCGATTCGTCAGCAGGAGGCCGATCGGATCGGCCTGGACTGATTTTCCAAGGATTGGAAATTAGCGACTCTTTCGGTATGCCGCATATTCCTCAGCATCGATTGAGCCGTCGTCATTTTGGTCGATCTCTTCGAACTTGTTGTGCAGCCCGCCGATAACTTCGTCTTTCGTCAGTTTGCCATTGCGGTCACGATCGAAGCGTCGAAGCATGGCATTGTGAGCCGATAAGTCGGACGCACTGATTCCGGTGCCGCCGGTTTTTTGCTCACGACCAATCTGTCGGCCGATAACCTGTCCACCAAATGGATCTTCTGAGAGGTAGATCAGGTATTGTTGCGTGACTTCGATATTTTTTCTGGACGAGGTGTGCACCGCATAGGTGACCTGCAGCTGAAGCGGCTGATTAAGGTCCAGTTTGCGGGCCTGCAGGATGAATTCCCGAGGTTCGTCATCGGTGGCTGCTGCAGTCACGCGCTGCGCGGAATTAATAGAAGGAGCCACCACGCCTTGAGGTGTTTTCAGAGTATATTTAAGCGGCTCCCCTAGATTGTTCCACTCTAAGGAATAGAGGGGGTCGATATGAAAACCGAGATAGATTTTTCCGTCGCCTGTTTCCAAGAGTGATTCACTGCCCTCGACGCGGGCTTTCACATAGAAGGGGGTGCTTGAATCGATGAGGGTTATTTCCAGAGGTTGGAATTGGTCGTCGGGGTTGCCCGTGGCGCGGGCCAGATATTTGGATTCTGGAATATAAATGGGTTCGAGGTCCGGCGGCGGAAGTGTTCCTTTGAATCGGGAATCGGGTTTCCCCACGAGGTTAACGAGCGTTTTACGAAAGGCTTTTTTATCTGCCAGAGAACCGCGATATTTTTCCTCGCCAGACGAATCGAAAATGAAGATAGATTCGGTGCTGTTGTCTGGAATCTGTGCGGCGGCCTGGTTCTCCATAGAGTCATAGAGCCAGGGGATAGCCGTTTGCAGGCGTTTCTTGGCAATGACCGTATGTTGCGCACGTTCCCGCAGGTTGAACGGTTTAATAAAGCCGTTATTTTCCGGGTGCTTCAGGTTTCGATAGATATAAAAGAAGCGTGCTCTTTTGGGGTGGAATTCGCGGGCGGCGATTTCCACCGTCTGGAAATTTTTGATGAATACATCATCGGTGAGATCACCGAAGACGAGCACGGTATAATCAGAACCTGACACCACACTGCTCAGCTTGATTTTGGCCTGATTGCGCGCGTTGTAAATGTACAGATCGGGCAGCATGCGGATTTGGGGCTCGGGCGCGATCTCGATTTCGGCCGGTTGCGTGGCTTCCTGCAGCTTCCGGGCAAGTTCTGCGGCGGCTTCCTCAGATTCAACCACAGTGGAGGATTCATCATTCCCGATGTTTTCCAGGCCTTTTGATCCCCGGTTTCGGGCAAAGGTGGAATCCAGAAGCACTGTGGTGGTACCCTTGCGGTTGGCTAGGGCACCTGCCCCGCCGGTAGAGAAGTTTTTCTCAAAAGTGCAGTTTTTGATGACGGGGACAAAGGGGCCGGACATGCCTAAGGCCCCGCCGTTGTTACGGGCCGAATTCTCAGAAAACGTGCAGTCGGTAATATTCACGTTATTGCCAGCTTCCGCATCGGCGTGGGCCGCGATGGCTCCGCCAAAATCATCGGTGGAATTATAAAGAAAGGTGCTTTCGCTGATATCAGCCTGGGCTTCGTTATTCAGCATCAGGGCGCCGCCCATTTTCGGGGAAAAGTTGGAGGTGAAAATGCAGTTTTTCACCGTGAGTTTGCTTGCACCCAGCGTTGCAATGGCTCCGCCGGTGTCCGCAGAATTAGAGTAGAAGGTGCAGTTCGTGGCTGTGAGTTCGCCCACACTGAGATGAATGGCGCCTCCGGACTCAGCGTTGTTTTTTTCGAAGATGCAGTTGGATACCTGTACATTTTTACTTCCAGGCGCGATGTTGAGTCCGCCACCAAAGCGGTTTTCCTTGATGGAATTTGCATTCCCGCGCTGGATGGTAAAACCGTCGATCAGGGTGTCGCCGGAGGTTTTCAGCACATGGTAGCAGTTGTCAGAGAAAGAGCCTGCACGCCCAATGTCGCCGGATAAACGCGTGGGGTAGGCTTTGGGGTTTCGTTCCGTCAGGTTGGTTTCACTGCCTGTGAAGCCACCGTAGAGCTGGGTGTTGGGGGGAACGATAAACGCTGTGTCACGGCTGGAACCGTCGGGGGTGTAAATTCCAGCGCTAACCCAGATCTGCGATCCGGCATTGGTTGCGGCCGCTTCGAGCGCCATATTCAGATCAGGAAAGGCACTCAGCCACGAATCTCCGGAAGGGGATTCCCCTTGGAATTTAGAGTTAACATAGTAAGTGGTCGCCCAAGTCGACGTGGACAGGCTTGAGACGACCATGATGGCGCCGATGATCTTAAATTTTGTTAAAAAACGCATAGAGTGTCTATCTAACACGAGGATGGAATTTCTCTCAAATCAAAAGGGCATGCACTTGAATGAACGTTTTCAACGCCAGAAATAGGACTGTTACTCAAAATGTGGCTGTTCATCTCATGTTTCTGAGAGAAACGACTTGATTTGCGCCTTACGAAATCTATACATTCCGCGTCTTCCAAACGGAGGGATGTCTGAGTGGTTTAAGGTACCGGTCTTGCCACGTGATTCCGCAGAGCGGAAAACGTGGTCGCGTTTCAGCTGAAAGCTGATCACGCGAAAAACCGAAAGTAGACAGTATGTATTATGTTTATGTACTTCGAAGCTTTAAACATGGGCGTCTTTATGTGGGCAGCAGTGCGAGACCGGATGAACGGTTGGCCTCGCACAATGCCGGACGAGTTAGGTCTACCAAGGCATATCGTCCATGGGAGCGAGTTTTGCTGGAAGAACATCCAGACCGGAATACGGCTGAAAAAAGAGAGCGGTATTTAAGTCAGGTTGGGGGCGCCGCTGGCTCAAGGAACAAATTTAGGAGGGATGTCTGAGTGGTTTAAGGTACCGGTCTTGAAAACCGGAGAGGTGCAAGCCTCCGGGGGTTCGAATCCCTCTCCCTCCGCCACTTTCAAGGTCGCTGGTTTATTCCGGCGGCCTTTTTTTATTATCAACGAGGGATTTGAGCCCCCGGGTTCGACACAAGCGCAGCGCAGTGAGGCTTGAGCTTGCGAAA
>CAKZQV010000192.1 GCA_937141895.1 uncultured Verrucomicrobiota bacterium | reverse complement strand
CAGCTGCAGCTTCATGCCGAACATCAGCATGGTCCTCAATGTCGTGGATCGGATCAAGCCCGAGTGGAACGTCGCCGACGCCTACGGCCATATTTTCGATGGGATTTTTCTTTTCGACCACCTGCGCAATCCGGACCGACGCTTTGTCCGCTACGGGGATTCCAAGCGGAACAACGACAGCACGGAATCCCTTTACATTTACGCCATGAACTTTGCCGACCGAAGAGGGAATACCGAGCTTTTGGAACAGGCGCAAGTGGCCTTGAAGCAGGCCTATGACGCTGCCGGAGGAAGCAGGCCCGGCCTCGATAACGGCACCTTCGACAATTACGAACAACTTAAGCTGCTTTGGGGGCTCAACCTGCCCGAAACGGTCGGGGGGGCATTTGACTTCAATAAACCCACGGCACTGGTCACGCACGCCGGCATCGCGCTGCAACGGAATGCGGTGGATGTGAACAACGTGGATTATGGGTTGACGGGTATCATTGGCGGGGCCCACTACGTCCACTCCCACGTGACCGGGATTTCCATGGAGCTCTATGGTGCGGGCTATGTCATGGCGCCCAATGCGGGGCTCGCTGCAACACTTGCCGAGCGGCAAGAACCCGAGAACAAAAGTTACTTCCGTTTGCACGCAGGCAACAACTGCGTCATTGTCAACGGTACCTCACATGGCCGTCAGTCGGGATCCTGGGCGAGCAATTCCTACCTCTGGCAGGATACGGTGCTGAATGAAGCCTCTGAACCATTGCATCTTGAGGATCCGGTCAGCCCGAACCACAGCTTTGCTACTCAGTATCTGAACGACACCATCAACCAGGCGGAGCAGCAACGCACGCTGGCCATCATCCGCACCAGCCCCACGACCGCTTTCTACTTCGACCTGTTCCGTTCACATTCGCTCGTCACCAACAACTTCCATGACTACATCTACCACAATATCGGTGACAGTACCCTGATCAGCAGCACCTCAGGCGTTCTCGGCCTTACGCCGACCACCCGCTACGATAATGATATTGGCGACCCAGTAGGCTCGCCCGGATGGCGCTTTTTCGAGCAGGAACAAGTCACCCCGGAAACCGCTGAGCCGGTCAAGGTCCAGTTCAGGCTCAACTCCAACAATCGCTCGATGAACTTATTTGTCCCTGATGGCGTTGCCCGGGAGTACACCCATGCTCTGGCCCCGCCCACGCGTGAGGCCAAAAATGGATATGTGAACAAGAAAACCCAGGTGCTCGCCATTCGCCAACAGGGGGAAGCCTGGGACCGTCCCTTCATCGCTGTACTGGAGCCCTCCACTACATTTGACACCAGTGTCCAGTCCGTCACCCAGCTCACTTGGGAAGGACGGGTCGTCGGGGCCAAGGTTGAATCCCTAGTGAATGGACAAACCATCACCAACTACATTATCTGCAATGAAGGCCCCAATGGCTTTTACGAGAATCCGGCACTCGGGCTGAGCTTTACGGGCCGCTTCGGTGTGATTACGGACCGGGGGGACGATGATGTGGAGCTATACATCGGCGAGGGGGCTTTCCTCACGTACGGCACCCATTTCGTGTCCTCCACGTCTGGCAATAATACCGCCGTATGGTGCCGGTTTGCTCCGGCAGAAGTTTATGTGGCGCCCACGGATATGGTGCTGACCGATGATGCTGGAAACTGGACGGGATCAAATAGAACGGTTCAGAATCCTGAGTCCAGATGGTATGATGGTGCAGATCTCGCAGATGGTGGATCAAGCGTAGAAACCGGTGATCCTGTGAATGGCGGTTCAATTCCAGGCGCCAGTTATGGCTGGGACAGTGCTGTTAAATCAAGAATCAGATCTTCAGAGCCCATGTCACCTTTGCCGGAGCTCACGCTTACGCTGGGTGGTGCCTATGATTTGACAGGTCTGGTTCTCTGGGGCCATGGCGAACTCGCGAATAGCGCACGCAGTATTTCGGACGTCACGGTTTCTTTCTCAACGGACGGAACAACCTTCACCGGGGCCGAGGTATTGTCTTTCACTCAGCCGTCTACAAGTGGAACAACCGGTGATATGACTATTCCTGGCGAAATGGAGACTTTTTCAGCTACCTATGCCGGTGTGACCCATGTCCGATTGAGCGGAATCGATACGTTCGCGGGGACGCCGGCCTCGGGCACACATCTTGTTAATTTTAGTGAAATCCGATTCACCGCGTTAGGCCAGAGCGGGGGGCCTCGGGTAAACGCGCGCGCGCAGGTCAATGTGGCCGGGGGCGGCGACGCGGCCCTATTCCTGGATATTCATGGTTCCCATGCGGTTCTCAGCTGGCCGGGAACGGACTTGGGATTATGGCAAAGCCACGATTTAACTGAACCCGACTGGGTCAGGGTCCCCAATGGGGATGTGCGGCCGGTTGTTGTGCCGACGGAGAGCGATGAACAGCTCTTTTTCCGCATCCTCGAGAAATAAATGAACTGTTACGACGACTAATAAGAAATGAAAAATATCTAAAATTTAACTTTGAGCTCGGAAGGTGGTCTATTACTGCGGTTGTTAACCCCTTAAACCCCTAGTGCTAACAACCATTTGTAGTTTGCTCAGCAGCCGCGATTTAGATGAGAGGGAAAATAATAATGAGAAATTTTTTGATACTGATCATGTGCTTGGTTTTTACGGGCCTTGAGTCTGCCTATTCTGCCGTTCCATTAAGCAGTTCAACTCGTCCGTTTATCTGGGCGTCGATGGGGGAGCGCGATGCGATTCTTGATAAAATCGCGAACCATTCGTGGGCAGCCAGCCAGCAGACGGCGCTGATCAATCGCGTTCAGGGTGATTTGAATTCATTTCTGGCCGATCGGGATGCCTATTTGCGCGAACTTCCGATCGAATGGACCCGCTTCACGCCGCGGTTTTACACCACGAGAAATGAGGTTAATAACGCATGGCGGGGCAAGCTGGATGTCGCGCAGGATTGCAGTGTGATCTATTACCTAACCGGCGATACGCGCTATGCGGAACTGGCGGCTGGTGTGTTGCATAACTCTGTTCGTTGGTTACTAACAACGCCTAAGTCGTCGAATAACGGCATCGGCGGTTGGACGTTTCATGATTCGGAATGGTTGTATGAAAGCCGAAGCATCGGTTCACAAATGCCCATTATCTATGACTTTTTGCATGGATACCTTCAAAGCAATACCGTTTACGATGTGCATGAAGGTACTCAGAAGACTTTTTCGTTCAGCGATGCGCAAAGTGTATTAACACAAATGCGAAATCTAACCCGCGACAAGGGCTATGCCGGCACCAACTGGTGCGCGCTGATGGGCGAAAGTATGATTCTCAATACGCTGGCGATCGATAACGTGGCCACCCGCAACACCTTCGTGGATGAATTCCTCCACACGGATTTCCAGCGGCAGGACTCAATGAAAACGCAGCATGATCATTTTGACGGCCCCCCGCCCTACAGCTGCTATCCAGAATCGCTGGGCTATTCTAAAGGGGTGGTGGAACGCAACAGTTACTGTGTATCGCTGGTTGATCGTTATGATCCCAGTAAGAATTATCCGGCCGAATTCCCGAAACTGATCCAGGGCTTGCATCGAACCAAGCAGATGCATTTCCCCAACAACTCTTATCAGGTGCAGTTTGGCGATGGGCATCGTATGTCGGGTGGCGGCCTGAACTACAGCCTTGCGCACATGCTCTATTCTCAGGCTAAGGCGCAGGGAAGAACCGATCTGATGGCGCTGTATGGCGGTCCGCTGGCGGAGGGTATTGCGTCCGGTAAATATAGAAGAACACTGGGGGGATATTCGTCCCTCGGCATGAAAAACCAGGTGCTGACCCTGTTGTGGGGATCAGCTGATGTTGATGAAACCCCGAAACCATTGGATTTATTCCGAACCGACACGCTGCCATATTCCGGGCTGGTGCTACAGCGCAACTTTTCACCGAATGGAAATAATGATGACGGTTTGATGTGCTTTGTTCAGGGCGCGGGTTTTGTGCACAGTCATGCTGGCGGCATGAATATGGAACTGTATGGCCATGGAAAGGTCCTTGGGGTGAAGGGCTATGGACGGGGTGATTATGCCCGATCCTTTGCATCGGCCAACACGGTCATTGTGAACGGCTACTCAAGGGGTTCGGGCGGTTGGGGAGGCGTGGACATCAATACCGTTCAGGTTAAATCCATGGAGCCGGCCACGCGCGCCGATGCGGTTTCTTCTAACCTGTCATTCTCTTGCACAACCTTTGCCGATAATAAAGGAAGCGGCGCGGAAGCCACGCAGGAACGCACCATGGCGCTGATCCGTACCTCGCCCACCACGGGCTTTTATTTCGATCTGTACCGATCCAATTCATCGTTGGGCGGAGAGTATCACGATTATCTCTACCACAACATCGGCACATCCCTGACGGTAGAGGATTCCACGGGAACTCCGCTAGCATTCACCAGTGCGCCTAATCGATTCGTGAATGATACCGATGGGAACAAATCGCCGGGCTGGGGATTCCTGCGCGACCCCAAAGCGACCGATACCGTGACCGACTCCGTGCGGGCTCAGTTTGCCACGCCGTTTTCGGGACAACCCACGATTTATATGAATATGCACATCCCCGGCGACAGTGGTCGTGAATATGCCACCGCGATGGGACCGTCCGATGGAGAACATCCTAATCCGTATAAAACAAAGGATATTCCCACTCTGATCATACGTCGAAACGGTGAAGCGTGGAACAATCCATTCGCGGTCATTTTTGAGCCCCATGAAGATGGCGTCGACGGCGGTACGGTTCAACAGGTGACCTCCCTGAAAAACGGATCTAAAGTGGTCGGCATGAAAGTCGAAAGTGTGATCGATGGTCAGGCGGTTATCCACTACATTATCGCCAACACCGGAGCATCCGACACCTACACTGATGCTACCGCGGGATTTTCCTTCACTGGGCGTTTCGGCATCGTAGCCGATTTCGGCCAGGAGAATCTGG
>CAKZQV010000191.1 GCA_937141895.1 uncultured Verrucomicrobiota bacterium | reverse complement strand
CAGCTCTTGGAAATGATTCGGTTCTCAAACCGACCTTTAACTGGATTCTTGAAAGTTCGGGGGCCGGGAAAACCGACGCCGAGCTTTGCTATGTTTCCGGCGGTATGAGCTGGGAGGCGGACTATAATCTGGTTTCTCCCGAAAACAGCGACGATCTGGACCTGATTGGCTGGGTCAGGATGGATAACCAGAGCGGTCGCACCTTCGAAAATGCCAAAATCAAACTGATGGCCGGGGACGTGGAAAAGATTCAGCAGAACCCTATGGCTAGATGTAAAATGGCGGCCCGTTCTTCCATGGCCTTTGATGCCGCCTCTGCGCCCGTTGTCACTGAAAAAGCATTCGACGAATATCACCTCTATGAACTGGCCCGCAGCACCACCCTGCGCGACCGCGAAACCAAACAGGTTGAATTTCTACGAGCACAGGATGTGGACAGCACAACCGTGTATGTTTATGACGGCGTCTATGTTGACCCCAATCGCTACCGCAACTGGCGCTATGAGAATATTCGCAATAACCGCGATTACGGTACCGTTTCGAATCCCAAAGTCTGGGTGATGCGTGAATTTAAAAATACCAAGGAAAACGGGCTGGGCCTTCCCCTACCGAAAGGCCGCGTGCGTTTTTACCGTCGGGATTCCGATGGACAGTTGGAATTTACCGGCGAAAATATGATCGACCACACGCCGAAAGATGAAACCGTCCGGATCCAGACCGGAAGTGCTTTCGATCTCGTGGGGGAGCGCAAACGAACCAACTACCAAATCGATACCTCCCGCAACTGGCTGGATGAATCATTTGAGATCAAACTGCGGAATCGAAAAGAAAACCAACCGGTGGAGATCCGGGTGGTGGAACATCTCTACCGCAGCGCGACCTGGGAAATATCCGAAAGCTCCCATATGCATCTCAAAACGGCCGCCAACACCCTGGAGTTCCGAATTAAGGTGAATCCCGGTGAAGAGAAGATCCTGACCTATAAAGCGCACTACACCTGGTAAGCCGAAATTCAGCCAACCTTTCCTCCAGATGAACCCCTCAAAACCAAACGGTGTTTTCGGGGGTTTTCTATTTTTTTAAACTATTGGATTTCTAGTCCTTATTGGGTTGCCCCCTTTTTGGGGCACCGGTATATTCGCCGCTCGTTTTTGGGGAAGTAACTCATATTGAAACAACTATAAGGAGACATGCTATGTCAGAAATTATCGATGTACTCGCACGCGAGATTCTCGACTCCCGCGGTAACCCGACTCTCGAAGTCGATATCGTTCTCGATTCCGGCGCTACCGGCCGTGCGGCCGTTCCGTCCGGCGCATCCACCGGCGTCAACGAAGCCCTCGAGCTCCGCGACGGCGACAAAAAACGCTACCTAGGAAAAGGCTGCCAGAAAGCGGTAGACAACGTAAACGAAATCATTGCTCCGGTTGTTATCGGCATGGACGCGATCGACCAGAACGGCATCGACAACCTGATGCTCGAACTCGACGGCACGGAAACCAAATCCAAGCTCGGCGCCAACGCTATGCTGGGTGTTTCCCTCGCAGCGGCACACGCGGCGGCTGACGAACTCGGCATTCCGCTTTTCCGCTACATCGGCGGCACCAATGCAAAAGCCCTGCCGGTTCCGATGATGAACATCATCAACGGCGGATCCCACTCCGACGCCACGATCGCCTTCCAGGAATTCATGATTCGTCCGATCGGCGCTCCGTCCTTCAAAGAAGGCCTGCGTTGCGGCGCGGAAGTATTCCACGCGCTGAAATCCATCCTGAAGAAAAAAGGACTCTCTACAGCGGTTGGTGATGAAGGCGGATTTGCTCCGAACTTCACCGGCGGAACTGAAGAAGCCCTCGATTCCATCATCAAAGCGATCAAAGACGCCGGCTACAAACCGGGTAAAGATGTCACCATCGCTCTGGACTGTGCCGCTTCCGAGTTCTTCGAAAAAGGCGTTTACAACTACGCTAAATTCGAAGGCAAAGATGGCGCCAAGCGTAATTCCACCGAGCAGGCTGAATACCTTGCAGAACTGATCTCCAAATACCCGATCGATTCCATCGAAGACGGCATGGACGAGCAGGACTGGGCTGGCTGGAAAGTGCTGACCGAAATGATCGGTGACAAATGCCAGCTCGTGGGCGACGACCTGTTCGTGACCAACGT
>CAKZQV010000190.1 GCA_937141895.1 uncultured Verrucomicrobiota bacterium | reverse complement strand
ATGGCCGAGGCCGTTTAGCATGGCTTTTCCGGTTGTAAGGATAGTTTCCTCATCATCCACCCAGATTATGCTGGCTACGGGTTCCGGCTTCAATGCTGATAAGGAAACATCCGGGGTATCTTGCATGCTTTTCGGAATTCGAATTTCCATGGTGGTTCCCTGGCCAGGAGCCGACGATTTGATGGATAACTGGCCTTGATGTTCCTTTATTGCGGAGTAGGCGCTACTCAACCCGAGCCCTTTACCTGCGGCAAATCCTTTCGTGCTGAAAAACGGTTGAAAAATACGCTTTTTCTCATATTCATCCATACCTTTTCCGGTATCGGACACCTGCATATAGAGATATTGTTTCTGAACTTTTGTCTTTAGCGACAGGGTGCCGCCGTCGGGCATGGCTTCAATGGCATTCTTGATGAGATTGTAGAAAATGGTTCGTATTTCCGATGCATTTACTCGCGCAAATGCACCTTCGCTGAATGCTGTTTTAACCTCAATGTACTTGCCGGCCCGTTCGGCAGAGCCTTTCCATAGGTTTCGGGTTTGTTTGATGGAATCCTTAATGAGCTCATTCAGGTCGTGCACTTGCCTGCCTTCGCTTTCCGTATTCCTGCTTCCGGCAAAGCGTTGTAGCTTGCGAATCCGGTCGGCACCATCTTTCGAGGATTTCTTTATGGTTTGAAGGCATTCCTGAATGAGGGGGAGTTCATTGGATAACAAGGCAATTTCGGCCGAACCCATAATGCCTTGAAGCGCATTGTTAAAATCATGGGCGATACTGGCAGCCAGTTCACCCAGTGCATTCATGCGCTGACTCTGGATGATGGCCTCGGCAACTTTTTTCTGTTCGGTAATGTCTGTCATCGTGCCGATCATTCGAAGAGGTGTTCCATCCTCCATGCGGGTTACCACTTTTGCCCTGCACTGCATCCATCGGTACGACTGATTGCGACATTGCACGCGGTGTTCACTGAAGAACAGGTCAGTCGATCCTTCCTCATGCGTGGCGAGGTCCGCCAAGACCGATTCTGCATCATCCGGGTGTATTTTGTCTTTCCAGACATTAATGATGCCGGGCAGGTTCTCATCCATGTAGCCGAGGTTGTCCTTCCATTGCTTGGAATAGAACACTTCGTTACTGATCATGTCCCAGTCCCATAAGCCGACCCCGCTGCCGTCAACCGCGAAGCGCCAGCGCATTTCGCTCAGCTCAGCTCGCTTTTTTTCATCCAGCACCCGGATTTCGAGCTCCTTCTGCACATCAATGTCAATGAGCGTAATTTTCATGAAATCATCTGCGTCGTCAGCCTCATGCGTGCCGGCACAGATCAGGCGGACATAGAAATAGGCAGTCCCGCGCCTTACCTTTACATCGATCGATTTGGATCGTTTAGATTGCTCGGCCTCACGAAAGTGGACATAAAAGAAATCCTGATAGTCTGGATGGATTATTTTTTCAAGCGGTTGATCGATCAGTTCCGCCCGCTCCATTTCCAGCATCTCACAGGCCGTTGCGTTCATGTTGGAGATGCGGTGGTCTTTTCGAATGATGATGTAGCCCACCGGGGCGCTGTTGAAGAGATCGAGATACTGGTCCTTCGTTTTGCGCAGTTCTTCCTGATGATGCAGTAGCGCGTCGTTTTGGTGTTCCAGTTCAATCTGGAAAATGCTCAGCTCCTCAACAAGCGATTCGAGATCTTTCTCGTATAGCGCCGCATCAGTTATGCCTTTTCGACTAAGGATTTTTTCGGCTCGTGCACGCAGTTCTTCACTCATGGCTCTGGTTCCGACTTATGGTTCTTAATTTCCTCGAACGTCGCGTAAACCTGATATGGCTTTGCTCCGTTCTTCTCAAAAAGCGGCACGGCATTCACATTGACCCAGCAGTGTCGCTTTTTCTCTGGGTTATAGACGCCCATCACAACATTGTGTTGAGATTTTCCTGTAGAAAGTGCGATCATCGAGGGATGCTCGTTCCCTGGAAAATCAGTGCCGTCATGCCTGATGGCTTTCCATCGTGGATCGATTGATTTGACGCCCTTTAATTGATCGAGTGTGAGGCCGAGCATTCGTTGCGCCTCTGCATTTGCATCTACGATTTCGCCCATCGCATTCTGGTAAACAACGCCCATCTCAAGGGTTTCGAACAGCAGTTTAAAGCGCTCCTCGGCAAGTTTGATTTTCTTCTCATCGGTGATATCCATGACCGTGCCTGCGATGAACGACGCCGCACCATCCTCATCCCGGTCTGTAACAGCGGCTTTCTCTCTCACCCAGCGGAAGCCTTCTACATACCCGCGAATACGGTATTCTATTTCATAAACCTCCCGCTCTCCCGAAATGAGTTGGTCGATGGACTGCCGCATGGTGGTTCGGTCCTGTTCATGAATCAGCTCCATCCAGCTTTCGAATTGTGCCGCAATTTCTCCCGGCCGGTATCCGAGCATGGAACTCCGGGCATTTCCGGAGACCATTTGGTCATTCCGGATATCCCAGGTCCACCACGAAATTCCGCCCATCTCCATGGCGGTATCCAGCCGGTTGGAAATCGTAACGGCATGGTCTTGGGAGCGTTTGAGTGCCGTAATGTCGATAAACGTGATCATGAGGCCATCCACCGCGTTTTCTGCGGTACGATAAGGCATGATTTTCACCATGCACCACTGATCTTCTCTATACTCCAGCTCCCGCGACCGAGGCTGCAGGTCGGTAACCACCGACTGGATGTCCTTGCGAAAATCAGTATAGAGGGAACCAAAAGAAAGATGTTCTATCGGCCTGCCAATGTCTGTCAGATACGTATTCGTAAGTTCTGTGGCTGTGCTGTTGACCTTGCGGATTCGCATGTTCCGATCGACGAAAATCGTCCCGATTCTGGTGTCTTTCATCAGGTTGTCGATATCGGAATTCAGCTCGGTAAGCTCTTCGATTTTACTGATATGCTCTGAGTTGACGGTATATAGCTCTTCGTTAACGGACTGCAGTTCTTCATTGGTGCTTTGCAGCTCTTCGTTGGAGGCGATCAGCTCCTCATTGGAAGACTGGAGTTCCTCGTTGGAGGTTTCCAGTTCCTCAACCGCAGCCTGTAGGCTCTCACTTTTCGACTGTAGCTCTTTTTCGAGTTCGTCGATGTGGTCGCGATATTGGGCATTGATCGATGTACTTGCACCGGGGTCCTTTTTTTCAGCCCGAACCGTTTTGGTCCCCTCCGAAAAAGAGATGATATAGCACATCGACTTGTCATTTTTGCTGGTGAACAGCCTGCAAATAAGGGTCACGTCTTTTTCGGGGCAATGCGGTAACGAAACATGCTTTAGGATAATTTCCTTTTTCTCATTTCTCGCTCGACGCAGCAGACTGCTGACCATGACCGACAGTTCGGACGGCAGCATTTTCAGGATATTGAGGCTTACCTCGCCGACAGGTAACGAGATATAACGGCTGACATCATGAATGGTATGAATGACATTGTAGTGCTCATCGACAATGACGGATGCAGGAACATATCCCCCCATGATTTCGTCGAAGAGCCCGGCGATGACATTGGGCCTGGGCCTTGCCTTGAGCATGCTGGACATGCTGGTTAGTTTGGGCTGGGTTTTCAGTCGTGGCGTAGCCGCAAAACTCTGCACGTGTGCCGGAATTTGCCCATTGTTTTTTCGGAAGATCTTCGCCTTGTTGTTCAGGATGTTGAATCCACTGGAGAGGTTGCCGAGGGATTCACTTGAACCCAGGAACATAAATCCCGAGTCAACAAGGCCCATATAAAACATGGAAAGAACCCTTTGTTGCGCAGCAGTATTGAGATAGATGAGCAGGTTGCGGCAGGAGACCAGGTCAATTTTTGAAAAGGGCGGGTCGCTAAGCAGGTTGTGCCGGGCAAAGATAATCATGCCGCGAAGGTGTTCATTAACCTGATATCCTCCATCCTTATGCACAAAGTATTGGCTGACCCTTTCGGGGGAGACATCGGTCACAAGGCTTTCAGGATAATGCCCTATACTTGCATATTCCAGTGCGTGATCATCAATATCGGTTGCGAAAATCTTTATATCGCGCTCGGCTTTCTGCTCCTTCATATATTCGTCGAGCAGTATGCCGAGCGAATAGACCTCTTCACCGGTCGAACATCCCGTAACCCAGACGCGGAGTTCCTTTTTCGAGGTTTCTTTGAAGAGCTCGGGCAATACCATGTCCTCCAGTGCGGAAAAGGATTCCTTATCCCTGAAGAACCGGGTAACGCCAATGAGCAGATCATCGTAAAGGGCCTGGGCTTCCCTCTCGTCGTTTTCGAGGAAGCGGAGGTATTTCCCGATCGTTTCAAACCGGTTTAGGCTGATTCGTTTTTCCAGGCGCCGGATAATCGTGCTTTCTTTATAATTCGAGAAATCGACACCCTTTGTATCCCGCAGAATGGAAAACACCTGGGAGAGATTGCTCTGCTCCTGCATAATCATTTGCTCAATGGATTCCTTTTTCTGAATCAAAGGATGTTGGATGTAATTCGCAAGTTCATCGGCCAGCAATGCGGGGGGCAGGATGAAATCTACCATGCCCGTGGAGATTGAGCTGCGCGGCATGCCATCG
>CAKZQV010000189.1 GCA_937141895.1 uncultured Verrucomicrobiota bacterium | reverse complement strand
CGTGCACTGAATTGAAACCGTGCGAATTGCCCAGAAAATAAGTCGGGGTTTTGGACGAGCATCCAATGCCCGAAAGTTTAGCTACGCGATGAGGGGGGATGGACATATCGAAGCACGCTTCAATAATGGCGTTGCTGATAGAGTCATGACCACAGCCGGCGCATAGCGTTGAGACGGCGCCTTCATAGTCTTTGGAGGTATAGCCCAATTCATTTTTCGGAAGGTTGGGATGGCGGAATGCTGGAATTTTATAACTCATGAGTCAGCTCCTAGTAGAAACGGCTGCGGCGGCGCGGCGAAGTGGTGGTTTGCAGGATCCAGTCGCGAATTTCGTGACGGATAAAACGAGCGGTGATTGGGCTGCCATCATAGTGAAGCAGTGGAACGAGGCACTCCGGATCAAAATCATATTCATTGATCAACAGCGTGCGCATCTGGGCATCGCGGTTCTGCTCTACCACAAACACATATTCGTGCTCTTCAATAAACTGTCCGACTTCATCCGAAAACGGGAAGGCCTGAATGCCCATACTGTCGAGTGAGATGCCGTGCAGACTGTTGAGATGGTGCAGTGCCTCAATGGTAGACGCCTCGGATGTGCCGTAATGGATCACGCCGACGGTGCAGGGCTTATCCGTTTTCCGAATAACCGGCTTGGGTACATATTGGCTGGCCGTGCGCCATTTCCTTTGCAGGCGATCCATATTCTCAATGTACTTCTCGCCGATCTCGGTATAAATGGCGTATTCATCTTTGGAGGTGCCGCGGGTGAAAAACGCTCCTTTTGTCGGGTGGGTACCCGGATAGGTGCGGTAGGTCACGCCATCGCCGTCAACGTCGAGATATCGGCCGAAGCGCTCGGTCATATTTTCGAGGTCCTCTTCGGTATAAACCTTGCCCCGATCATACTTTTTGTTGTCATCCCATTCAAAGGGCTCGGACATATTATCATTCATTCCAAGGTCCAGGTCAGACATGACCATGACCGGCGTTTGGAAACGTTCCGCCAGATCAAACGCCTGCGCCGTATACTCAAAACATTCTTTGGGTGTGGAGGGGTAAAGGCAGATGTGTTTGGTGTCTCCGTGCGATGCATAAGCAGCGGCCAAAACATCGGATTGTTGTGTTCGCGTCGGCATGCCGGTTGATGGACCTGAGCGCTGAACATCGATCAGCACCGATGGAATTTCAGCAAAGTAGGCCAGCCCCAGAAATTCGTTCATCAACGAAAGCCCCGGTCCGCTGGTCGCCGTAAAAGCACGTGAGCCATTCCAGGATGCGCCGATGACCATACCGATTGCAGCGAGCTCATCCTCTGCCTGGACAATGGCAAAATTTTTGTCGCCGGTTTCGGGGTCCATTCTGAACTTCCGGCAATACCGTGCAAAATTATCAATCACGGAGGTGGAGGGAGTGATGGGATACCAGGCCGAAACGGTGGCTCCGCCATAGACAGCACCGAGTCCGCAGGCTTCGTTTCCATCAATAAGAATCTTATTCCCGACGTTGTCGCGCCGCTCGATACGATACGCGATGGGGCAATCGTGCAGTTCTTTAGCCAGATTGTATCCCGTCTCCACCGCCAGGACATTCGGGGCTATGAGTTTTTGTTTGCCTTTAAACTGGTCGGCGATCAATTGGCGGAACACATCGAGCTCCATATCAAACAGCGCGGCCAGTGTGCCCACATACATAATGTTTCGGAAGAGCTGGCGTTGGCGCGGATCATCATACATTTCGCGGCATTTTTCTGTGAGCGGTATACCGATAAGGTCGATATCATCGCGGAGCATTTCTTTCGGCAACGGTTTTGTGGAGTCGTAGACAAAATAGCCGCCCTTTTCCACTTCATTGATGTCCCGCGCCATACTTTGCGGGTTCATAGCCACCATGATATCGATTCCGCCGCGACGGCCAAGAAAGCCATTTTCATTTACCCGGACTTCATACCACGTGGGCAGACCCTGGATGTTGGAGGGGAAGATGTTTTTCGGACTGATCGGAATACCCATACGAAAGATGGCGCGGCTGAAGAGCTTGTTGGCGCTGGCCGATCCGGTTCCGTTTACATTGGCAAACTTGATGACGAATTTATTGGTGATGATGTCGCGTTTCATAGCTGTGGCTCGATTCCAAGGGTTGGAAGATTACGCTTCTTTATTTTCAAGGCGGTGATACGGCTTCGGCGTGATGTACAGGAACTTCTGCATGTCCCAGGCAGAGGTCGGGCAGCGCTCGGCGCATAGTCCGCAGTGGAGGCAGACGTCCTCGTCCTTGACCATAACCCGTCCGGTTTTTAGGTTTTCTGACACAAAAACGTCCTGTCCCAGGTTCAAGGCCGGTACCGTCAGGCTACGGCGGAGTTCCGCTTCTTCCTGATTTTCTGTAAAGGTGAGGCAGTCGACCGGGCAGATATCAATGCAGGCATCGCATTCGATACATTTATTGGCGGTAAAGACGGTTTCCACATCGCAGTTCAAACAGCGCTCCGCTTCTTCCAGCGCCGTGGTGGCATCAAACCCGAGTTCCACTTCCACTTTGTGGCTCTTGATGGCTTCAGACAAATCCAGGTGGGGAACCGCATGCCGTTCCTCTTCGGTGACGGCGCTGGCATAACTCCAGTCGTGTATGCCCATCTTCTGAGAGAGCAGGTTGGTGCTGGGATCCGGTCGTTCGGTCAGTTCTTTTCCATTGAGAAACATATCGATGGATAGTGCGGCCTGATGCCCCTGAGCGACGGCCGTGATAATATTTTTCGGGCCAAAGGCCGCATCGCCGCCGAAGAAAACGTTCGGGAGGGAGGATTGAAAGGTGACCTCATCCACCACCGCCAGACCGCGTTCATTAAAATCGATGCCGATATCGCGCTCAATCCACGGAAAAGCATTGGCCTGACCGATGGCCAGCAGCACGAGGCTGCAGGGTACGGTTTCGGTTTTTCCGAGCGGGGTGAACACTTCGCGGCCTTCTTCATCGATAGCATAGTCAATCAGTTCAAAGGTCATCGCCTTGAGTTCCCCGTCTTCCACGATGTATTCCAGTGGGCTGTGATTTTCAAGGATTGGAATGCCTTCCGCCTGGGTGTCTTCAATTTCCCAGGGGGAGGCGACCATGGCGGAGATCGGGGTGCGAAGGGCCACCTTTACATTTTTTGCTCCCAGGCGCAGGGCGGTACGGCAGCAGTCCATGGCGGTGTTTCCGCCGCCGATTACAATGACATCTTCCGGTGCGGTTGTGACATGATCAAAGGCCACCTGGGCCAGCCACTGCACCCCCACCTGAATATTCTTTCCGCCATCGTTTTCCCAGCCGGGCAGTTTGAGTTGG
>CAKZQV010000188.1 GCA_937141895.1 uncultured Verrucomicrobiota bacterium | reverse complement strand
GGTGAAGCCCACCGTCCGTATATGGTGCACCGCGCCCTATTCGGTTCGATTGAGCGCTTTTTCGGCATCCTGACCGAACACTATGCCGGTGGTTTCCCGGTCTGGCTCGCCCCGGAACAGGTGCGCGTGCTCCCGCTCTCCGACGAGCAGCTCGACTATGCCGACGAACTTCTTTCCAAACTTCGGAACGCGGAAATCCGCGCTTCGGTCGATACCAAGCAGGGTAAACTGAACGGAAAAGTTAAGAACGCTCAGCTGGACAAAGTGCCCTATATGCTTATTATCGGTAAGCAGGAAATGGAAACCGGACAGGTTGCCGTTCGCCACCGCCTTAAAGGCATGCAGGGCGAATGCTCCCTCGACGATTTCATCGCCCAGCTCAAGAAAGAAGAGCTGGATAAGACAACAGTAGACATGGAGGTCTCAAATTAGCAGGCAAAACTTCAGAGGACGGCCGCAGCGCGAGCCGCAGGTGCGCATGAATCATCGAATTCGTGTGCCGGAAATCCGCGTAATCGATCCGAATGGCGAGCCGATGGGCATTATGAAAACAGGCGATGCCCTCAATCGTGCAAAGGCATACGGAATCGACCTGGTTGAAATCACACCGAATGCCAAGCCCCCCGTGTGTAAAATCATGGATTACGGCAAGTATAAGTATGACCAGGAAAAGAAGAAAAAAGAGCAGAAGAAGCACCAAGTGCAGACCAAGCTCAAAGAGGTTAAATTCCGCGTTAACGTAGGTGATCATGACTACGAAACCAAGATGCGCAACCTCCGAAAATTTATCGAACACGGCGACCGTGTGAAAATTTCCCTCATGTTCCGTGGGCGAGAAAATGCCCACCGCGAACTGGGATTGGAAGTGATGAAGCGTGTGATTAATGACACGGCTGACATTACATCGGTTGACCAGATGCCGCGTATGCAAGGCCGCTTCATCAATGCAGTACTGGTACCGAAAAAGAAACAAAAGTAAGTTTCACATACAATAGAACCTACATCCCGGAGTTGTTCCTCTTATGAAATCATATTCAAACCGGAACTTTCCGGATCGTTCTATCCTCAAAAAGGCTATGCCGCTTGCGGCATGTGCTTTTTTTTTGTGCCTGACCTCTGCCCAAGCGCAGAACAATGAAGCTTCGGGTGATAATGCTGCTGCGGTTTACGGATCGACCACGCCGAACCTGCCTACCATCTCAACTCTGAATAACGGCACTGCGGACCTGAACATTCAATTCCCTTCAACCACGGCGCTCACACTCAATCGCGACGTCATGGGCTACGTGAACATCAGCAACAATTTCAGCTCGTTCACCATCACAGCAAACGGAGGTTCACTTGTCGCAACCCATGCGCCCTCCCTTTCTGTAATCGGCGGCTCAAACCTCACGGTCACTGCCGGCATCTTCGGCGGAAACACAGGCGATCTGCAATCGAATGAATGGGCACGGGCCGTCGGCGGAGAATTTTCCAATGTTCAGAACCTCATACTGGATGGCGCAACCTTTGCGGGCCAACGCTATGAGATCAGCAGTTCAGGCGGAGGCCCTCCCCTGCCGGGAGAAGCGATGAGCCCGAATGCCTCCGGCTCCGCAGGACTTGTGCTTCTCGATGGATCATCCGCAGAAATTGCCGGAACAACATTAACTGGCGGTGATGCGGGCTCAGCAACCCAATCCGGATCCGATACATTCGCTGACGGCGGATCCGGCCTCAACCTGTTTTCGTCTTCGGGGGTGCTGAGTAATGCCACAGTGACGGGCGGGGCGGGCGGAAACGCCAATTCATCGAGTTCATATCAGGCCACGGCTGACGGGGGTCACGCCATCTATGCTTCTAATTCGACCGTCGTGGTCAGAAGCGGAACCTATACCGGCGGCGCGGCAGGGATTGCAAACCGCGGTCCACAACTTGGAGGAGCCGGATTGATTGCCGTCGGCGGGTCATCGATCACCAATTATGGCGGCACATTTACCGGCGGAAACAACGCCCCCTCCCTGTTAATTCAAAACAGCGATCTCACCACCTTTGGCGGAACATATACGGGTGGCGGACTCTACAGCCAAACCACCGGCTCCGGCACCAATAACTTGGACTTGATGGGCGGCACCTTCAGTTCGCTGAGCTTTATCAATGGGACCAGCAATGGTGTTCAGTTTGTGGCCGTAAGCAACATCTCGGTTTCGGTAAACGTTTATCAGGAAGGCGGAACCGTTGAAATTGATAATTTCGACAACAATGCATTCCAGAATGTCACCCTGGCCAAAAACAGCACGATGGCCTTCAAGCAGGACTTTGTGTTGAGCGGCGAACTCACGTTGGATTCACCCGAGAGTACAGCTAGGTTCCAAGGATTGGAAGTTGTCGATGGCGGGACTGCCAACGTTGGCCTCGGCTCAGTTGAGATCACCAACAACGCGACATTTAAGACCGGATCAACCGTCAACTTCCAGGTCCTGACCAACCAGAATGGAACTCTGACAGCAGCGGCCGTGGCGTTTGAGACCAATTCCACGATGGTAGT
>CAKZQV010000187.1 GCA_937141895.1 uncultured Verrucomicrobiota bacterium | reverse complement strand
TTAAACCTGAAACCTGAAACCTGAAACCTGAAATGTATTCAAGTTTCACATTTCAGGTTTCAAATTTCCAAAAAAGGCCCGCCGGACGCTCCGGGAAGGAAGTGGAGTATCCGGCGGACCGGGTGAAGGAAAGTTTATGGCTGGGCTTCAGCCAAAACGGCCTGAATCATTTTCGGGGAAAGGATGCCTTTTCCGGTTTCTGTGTAGTCGGTCTGAAGGCCGACATACTGATAGAGCTTTGATTTTTTGCAGATTTTGTCCTCAGCTCCGGGCGTTGCTGTATCGACCGGAACATAGTCCTGTTCGGTTTCGTCCCAGCGGGTCACCAGCATGGCCGGGATGCGGGAAGGATTGATGCATTCGGCCTCTGAAAATGCGACGATGCCGTCGATGGTTTCGACATCGCAGTAGTGTTTTTCGAAGTCGGCATATTCCTCTTTGGCCAGAATTTTTTCCAACCGTTGGTTGAGGGTGTGACATTTGTCGCAGCCTTCTTTTCCGAACACTCTGATCTGATATTTTGCAGCCATAATAAAATTTCCTTTCTACGGATGATTTCCACGAAAGATCGCAAAGAAAACAAAGATGTTCATTCTATGTGTTCTTTGCGTTCCTTCGCGGCTAAACCTTTAATCCTGTTCTGCGGTTACGAGGGTCTGTTCTTCGCCTTCGGCTTCAACGATGTTGTAACGGCCGGCGTGACGGGCGAGCAGTTCGCCATAACGCTTGGATTTGTTCCAGTTCTGCACTTTGCTGAAATACCCGACGACACGGGTTTCCCCGACGACTTCGGTGGATCCGCATTCGGGGCATTGCTCCAGCAGGCCGCGGGTCTGGTGCTGGCAATGGTCGCAGAAGGTGAATTCCGGAGACACGCAAACCTGTGCGGACTGTGTGCGGAAAAATATTTCCGTCATCAGATGAGCAATCGCATCGGCATCCGGCCGCTCTTCACCGATAAAGCAGTGGGTGATGGCGCCGGATTCGATCATGCTGTGATATTTGGACTGTTCGGTGATGCGTTCAACGAGCGAAACATCGGCCTCGGCGGCGAGATGAATCGAGTTGGTGTAGTATTCCGCATCGGCGGGCCCTTTGACGACCTCTTTGGATTCTTCCGCAAAGTAGATCATGTCGGATTTAGCCAGGCGTCGCGCGGCGGATTCGGCCGGTGATTCCTCGAGGGTAAATTTAAGGTTATGCTTGGCGGCGAGCTTTTTCGCTTTGCGGTACATATGCGCCACGATTTTCAAACCAAAACGCTGGGCTTCTTTGCTCTCGTGCAGCTCCTGGCCGATCAGGAATTTAACCGCATCGTTCACCCCAATCAGGCCGAGAATATAGGTGCAGTTTTCCAGATCAACGTAGGGTTTCCCGTCGTTGGCGACTTTGCCGATCTGCCAGAGCGGATGGCCGGGACCGGAAAGCATTTCGGCCGCTTTGATCTTTTTCTGCAAATGGGCATCCACCGCAATTTCCATGGTGCGGTCGAGCTCGGCATAGAAGTTGTTCACAATGTCGCCCCCAGTGCGGGCCGCGCGATAGGAGGCCTGCGGAATGTTGATGGTCACATTCTGGAAACCGCAGAAACGCATGCTTTCCGGGTGTTTGAGCATCCGGCTGTCGCTGATCGTGGTGCGCAGACGACAGCAGGCGGAAAGGGTGACCTCATCCCGGTCGAAGATAAAGTAGGTTGAGCCGTTTTTGGAGGCGAGCTCGCACGCTTCTTTATAAATCGCAAACTGTTCCGGATCTTCGAAGGTTTCGTCGGAAACATGAAAATCGCATTTTGGGAATTCGAAGATACGTCCGTGTGCATCGCCGTCGCCGAAGACTTCCAGCAACGCACTGCAGAATTCGCGCGCCTCTTTGGCATAGTCGCCGTAGGTCACGATGGCTTCGCCGTTTTCTTCCAGCATGGCCTGCACTTCAGGATCGTAGAGCGTGCCTTCCTGTTCATCGGAAATCTCACGGAGCACCAGGCGTTTTCCAAGGTCTGGATCTTCGTAGTAAAGATCCATCATTTTATACCCGCCCGCATCGGTTTCATTGCGCAGCTCTTCCCTGAGCTCCGCCACGGAGCCGTCTTTCAGACGAAGCTGATAGTGTCCGCCGGGACCGATGGCCGGAACGGTTTTGAGATAGGACGGCACACCGGTATGAATGTTGAAGTCGAGGAACAGCGTTTGTCCTCCACGGGAGAAGGCGTTCTGGGATCCATTAAAGATCAGTTCCTGAGCCACCTGCTTCAGTTGCCCTTTATCCATGCCGACCAGAAGCGGAGCATAGAGAATGTTGATGTAGGCAATGCGGAGTGCCCCGGCATAGTTGGCCTGCATGGAGGCCAGGAAGGTGTTCAGGTGTCCGGTCAATACGGAAGCCGAGCGGGCCGGATCCGAGGAGGTGTTGAGGTTGATTAACCCGTTGAGGCCATATTTTTTTACATACTCGATGGAGTGTGACGAACAGTAGACACGAGTCGGATAACCTAAATCGTGGACGTGGATGGAGCCGGTGTCGTGCGCCCGTTTTACTTCGGGGCTGAAAATAGTGTCGAGCGCCCACTGTTTCAGCACCAGTTCGGCCACGCCGAGGTTTACCGCCTCGGGATTGTTGTTCACGATATTCGAGTTTTCCGTCGATTTGGCGAACATCAGATTTTCGATGTAATCCTTGGACACGCGGTAGAGAGAGAGGTCGCGCAGTTGCTGGGCATAGCCGCGCTCAGCCAGCTCATTGTTCACCAGCTCACGAATGAGTGCGGTGGAAATGGTGGTCATGTCGCCGCCGATAATGCGGTTTTCAACGGCTTTGGCCACGTTGATGGCAATTTCGACCGACAGATCGGTTTTATCGAGGATCTGTTTAACGATGCGTTTGCGGTCCCATGGAAGATTCAGGTTCTGGGAAGAGGATTCAACGAGCAGCAACGAAGCGTCGGTGACATCGACTTTTCCGGCGGCATCGCCTCGGACACGGATATTGCGGCGGGCAATCTCTCGCTGTTTTCGGTAGCGCTTGTAGGTGGCGACCACGAGAGTTTCGCCCTGTTCGGCGAGAGCAATTTCGGCGAGGTCCTGAACATCTTCAATTTTAGGGATGCGCTTGCCGGATTCGTCGGCGTGAACATAGAACTCGCTGGTCGGATTGTTCAGCTGCTGCAGAACCAAATCGGTGACTTTAGATGCGAGCCCTTCGTTTTTGGGAAGCTGCTGTTTCCGCGCAACGTCTTCTACGGCGCGGTCGATGGCCAATTCAATTTTCTGCCAACTGAACGGAACAATGAGCCCCGAACGCTTTTGAAAGCCGTCAAATACGGCATTCGGTCGTTCTCCCGACATGGTATAACCCCCTGATATGCTTTTGATGGTGAATTGCGCGTGCATCCTCGCGAATTTCGAGTGTAGAAGTTAGGGCATTAAATGTGTACCTGTCAAGGGATCTACACAACATCTTGTGGTATTTTGGGTAAAGTACTCAAATTCCTAGAGAATGCGGGAAACTTTCCAGTCATTGGAAAAACGGCGTGGTTGTGGCGTTGAACTTGCTTATAAGGGTGATGGGTTCCAGCCTTGGAACCAAAGAGGTTTGATCATGATACCGGACTGGCTGAGTTTAATTGATATTTTGTATGTGGTGATCATTTGTCTGTTCGCCCGGAATGGTTTTAACAAGGGTTTTTCCGGCCAGGCAGCTTATGTGCTGACGGCATTTCTGGGCGGAATTTTGCTGTTTTTTGTCTACCCGGCGCTCTTTTCCTATTTCGGTCGTGTTTTCCGAGGATTGGAAGAGGCCTATTTGATGTGGCTGCTGCTGATCGGACTGGGCGCCGTATCCATCGGGCTCTTCATACTGTTCAGTAAAATCACGTCAAGGGTCATCAAAACCCAGATGTCGGATAGTAAGGATGCGGGTTGGGGGCTGGTTTTTGGACTTTTAAACGGCGTTCTCGTTACGCTGATTATGCTGATCCTGATCGTGATGCTGGATCGCTCGGGAAAAACGTATGACCTGATGCGGAGTAAATCACAGGTTGGCAAACTGGTTAGTTATGAACTGCTACCGCGCATTCAACCCAGGCTGACGACACTTTATGAAAATAAAGTCCGCGACTGGAAGGCGCAGCTGATGGAGCGGGAAGAGGCCGGTGCCGAAGTTGATTTCTGATCAGGAATAATCCGGCTCGTGTTTTTTCAGCTCTTCGCGAACCTGAAGAATCTTCAGGAAATGAATCTGCGTGTCATATTTGCTCATCACCACCAGCGAGACCGTCGCCAGAAACAGCGAGAGAATGCATAGCGTGGTCCAATGAATTAGGGCTGTATAGAGTGTGCAGGCCATGCCGATGGCAAACAGGCCTAGGTAGATATTTCGGCGAATAACCGCGCTTTTCTTCCAGCGTAATCGCATGTCATGGTCGAAGGCTTCATGCATGAAACGTTCGCTGTTAAATTCTTCGAGTTTAGGCATTTTCATCATTGGTATCCGCAAAATCCATTAATTAAGCGATTTTCATGCCAGAGCATATATTCAGCAGAATTCCGCGCCGCGGGATTGAGGGTCATGCGGCGTTCCGGTATGTCTAGTGAATGGCTATGATCCCCAAAGAGCAGATCGAGGAAATCCGCGCGCGATGCAATATCGTGGACGTGGTGGGGGCCTACCTGCCCGAATTGCGCCGACGGGGATCGACCCATAAATGCAACTGCCCCTTTCATAAAGAAAAGACCCCGTCTTTCACCGTCAACGATGCTCGCCAGATTTTTCACTGTTTTGGCTGTGGGGCCGGCGGGGACGTTTTCAAATTTGTGATGGATTATGAAAAGGTCGATTTTGTCACCGCGGTGAATATCCTCGCCGAAAAAACCGGCGTGGAAATTGTTTATGAAGGCGGAAAGCCCGAAAACAGCGGAAACAAGGATGTGCTGTTCAAACTGCACACCGATGCCGCGACCTTTTACCATCGTATGCTGCTAGACAGTCCCGAGTGCGAGGAAGCCCGCCGCTATCTCGAAGAGCGCGACCTGCCGCTGGAGATCATCAAAGACTGGCAGATTGGCTGCGCTCCACAGGGCTGGGAAGAGCTCCGAACCCGCGCCAGGAAAAAGGGCTATTCCGACGAACAGATGGAGGCGGCCGGTCTTGTGGTCCCCTCCGACCGCGGCGGAAAAACCAGCTATTACGATCGTTTCCGCGGCCGGATTATGTTCCCGATCTGTGATCAGATGGGGCGGGTGATCGGTTTTTCCGGGCGTATCATGAATAAAGCCGAGAAAACGGCAAAATATGTGAATAGCCCGGAAACTCTGCTCTTTAAGAAAAATCGCGTACTCTTTGCCTTTGATAAGGCCCGAAAACCGATTGTTGAATCGCGGCAGGCGATTGTGGTGGAGGGGCAGATCGATGCCATCCGCTGTCATCAGGCCGGTCTTTCCAATGTGGTGGCTTCGCAAGGTACGGCGCTGACGGAAAATCACGCCAAAATGATCAAACGCTATGCCGACGAAGTCGTGCTCGTGCTCGATGCCGATGCCGCCGGCGTTAAAGCCGCACTGTCCTCATCTGAAATTTTTATCGCCAACGAGCTGAGTGTCCGTGTGGTAACGCTTCCGGAAAATGAAGACCCCGATTCGCTCATTAAAAATCAGGGCAAAGAAGTTTTGCTCAAGCTCGTTGAAGAAGCCCCGGGCGCGCTGGACTTTTTAATTGATGCTTTCCAACGTTCGGAAAACATCAAGACGGAAGCCGGTCGTATGCGCGTGGTCAAAGCCGTTCTCAACCTGATTCGTCACTGTCCTTCGGCCTCCCGCCGCGACCCGATGATTCATGCCGCCGCGGACCGGCTGAATATTTCGCCACTGGCGCTCAGCCAGGACCTTCGCCGGACCAAACCTCAGCAACGCCCCGTCAAAAAGGATGAAGAGAAGGAAAATGCCATCGTGCCGCAGAAAACCTATCCGCGGCAGGAGACGGCGTTGCTGGAATTGCTGGTGCATTATTACCACGATGTCCACCCCTTGGTGCATGATTTCCTTCCGCCGGAACATCTCACCGATCCGACCTGCCGCAAGCTGGTGGATGTTCTGATGCTCGATCCGCCAGAAACTTTGACGGAAGCATTTCATGAATTTGATGAAGCCACGCAAAAAGTGATCAGTCAGGTCCAGGTGGAGGAATCTCGCACGATTGACGAGGAGGGCTCAGCCGCTGATCTGGCTCAGCGCTATATTTTGCTCTTCTGGAAGCGGGCCCTGGAGCGCGAGCAGCAGACGCTGGCCCGAAGCACGGATATTTCCAACGAAGAACGCTTCAAGGAAACCACCCGTATTCGGCATGACCTTCATGCGCTTTCCAAAGGCTGGAACGATGCAAAGCCCATGCTGGAAGCGCGGCTCCACAAGGATGTGGAATTTTAGATGCTTTTGTGAAGGGTGCGGGTTCTCCTGAGCCGTCGCACGAAAATAAGGCCGTCGAGATCGGTCTCGACCTTCCATCTCTTAACCTGTTCCAATCCCTAGAAGATAGGGACACCGTTTGGAAATTTCTTATTCCTTCGAACGGCCGATCGCGCCGCCGATGATCGGCATCACCAAAAGAGCCAAAGCTGAGCGAGGGCTCAGTCCCCCGTGAATACAGCCACGCCGGTCGAGCGCGCGGGATTCACGGAGGTGTTGGTGACGGGGATACTGATCAAATGGATGAGGGTCAGGCAGAGACCGATAGCGACGGGGCCTAAATCTTTTGCCGGAAAGCGTCCGCCCACACAGAGTCCGACTGAGACGGCGGGATTAAGGTGGCAATCCGAAATATGGCCGATGGCGAAGGCCATGGTCAGGACCGGCAGACCGAAGGCGAGTGAAACACCGAGGAAGCCAATTCCAAGGTCTGGAACTCCGGCGGCCAAAACCGCGCTGCCGCAATCGCCAAATACCAACCAGAATGTGCCGATAAATTCTGCACCCAATTTTTACATGCTCTCCTTATGTTCCTGTTTGCTTTTAAACCGTAAGTGGGATGTTTCACTTGTCGTGAAAAAACTTTTGTGAGTTTAGCCCTGTTTCGCAACTCAATTCTTTCACTCAGGCTTGGGTACAAAAAAACCGCTTCAACGAATCGAAGCGGTTCAAATTAGATCGGGAAGTCGAGGGGTTATTTTTCGCTACCGCGCAGGGGGGTTCCGGCTTCGGTGGATTTGGCTTTCCACATCGCCGCTTCTGCCGGATTTGCCGCGACGCCTTTTCCAGATGCCAGGCAAATCGAAAGGTTATGCATGGCTTCTGCGCATCCAGCGTTGGCACCCATGCGGTAGTAATAAACTGCCTGGCTCATGTCCAGAGGCACACCCAAACCGCGCTCAAAGCAGACGCCGAGGTTATGCATGGAATCCGGATCGCCGCCTTCGACCGCCTTTTGAATCAATGTGATACCCTGCACTTCATCACGCGGAACTCCTTGTCCCTTGATATAGCAGGCGCCCAGTTTCCCTGTCGCCGCAATGGACCCTGCTGCGGACGCTTTACGATACCAATCGGCTCCAAGCTGTTCATTTTTCTGAAGGCCGGCCAGACCTTTAGAATAGCATTTACCCACATAATACATGGAATCTTTAACGCCCTGGTTGGCGAGCCGTTGGTGCATTTGAAAGGCCTTAGTTTCATTTTTGGGAACACCGACTCCGATTTCATAGAGATTGGCCAGTAAGGCGACGGCATCCATATTCCCCGCAGTGGACTCGGCATCCAGAAGCTGGATGGCGGTGTCAGGACTCGGCACGGTGCCGATACCCTGCAGATAAAAGATGGCGATATAGGCTTTCGCTTTCCGGGACCCGGAATCGGCGGCTTTTTTGATCCAACTAAAAGCCATTTCCTGATCGGCTGCAACGCCGGTTCCGTAGTTATAGCAGGTGCTGAGCTCCATCATGGCTTCGGCGTGCCCAGCTTCAGCCGCCTGCGTCAACAGGGAGATTGCCTGGGTCGGATTATCGCCCTTCAGCAACTCGATTCCTTCGGTATAAAGGGTTTGCGGATCAGCATTTCCGGCACCACCGCATCCGGAAAGAAGAACCATCAGAGCTGCACAGCCCGCAATACTATATAAAACAAATTTCCCATTCATAGAATTAGATCTACAGATTTCGCACACGATATTCAAGCACGGGTGTGTGCCATTTTTCTTAAAACCGTTCCCTGCATGGCATTACTTGCATAAACCGGGCTCAATCAGTATAAAGTGCGCCTTTTCCGCCGGTACCGGACCGGCTCGTTCATTTTAGAAAGCAGGGTATATCCATGACATCCAAAGAGATCCGCCAGTCGTTTTTCGATTTTTTTGAAACCAAACAGCATTCAATCGTAAAATCCGCCAGCCTGCTGCCGGATGCGCCGAACCTGCTGTTCACCAACGCCGGCATGAACCAATTCGTGCCGATTTTCCTCGGCCAGAAGAAATGTCCCTATACTCCGGGCCGCGCCGCCGACACCCAGAAATGCATCCGCGCCGGCGGAAAACACAATGATCTAGACGATGTCGGTCTCGACACCTATCACCACACCTTTTTTGAAATGCTGGGAAACTGGTCGTTCGGCGACTATTTTAAACAGGAGGCCATCGACTGGTCCTTCGAGCTGATCACGAAAGTCTGGGGATTCCCGGTCGAACGGGTATATGCCACCTATTTCGGCGGCGATGAAAAGTCGGAAGCCGACCTTGAGGCCAAAGACATGTGGTTAAAATATCTGCCGGCCGAACGCGTCGTTCCCGGAAATCGGAAAGACAATTTCTGGATGATGGGCGACACCGGCCCCTGCGGACCGTGTTCTGAGCTGCACGTGGATCTCACACCGAACGGCGACTGCGGGCCTGACATGGTCCATGACGACAGCGCCGACTGCATCGAAATCTGGAACTTGGTGTTTATCCAGTTCAATGCCAATCCCGACGGCACCTTCACGCCGTTGCCAGCGCAGCACGTTGATACCGGTATGGGGTTCGAGCGCGCCTGTTCCATTATCCAGTGCACCAAAAATTTCACTGATTTTTCCGGCGTCATCTCCAACTATGAAACCGACGTCTTTACGCCGATTTTCCAGACCCTGGAAAAAATGAGCGGGAAATCCTATACCAGCATGCTGCCGGAAGACCCGGCCAAACAGACCGAGCAGGAAGCTGTCGATGTGGCGTTCCGGGTGATTGCCGACCACATTCGCTGCCTGTCGTTCTCCATTGCCGATGGCATCATCCCTTCCAACGAAGGGCGGGGCTATGTGCTGCGCCGCATTCTACGCCGCGCCGTGCGGTATGGGCGTACGCTCGGTTTCACGGAACCCTTCTTTTATAAACTGGCCGACACCGTGGTCGAAAGCTTTGGCGATGCATTCCCGGAACTGGTCAGCAACCGCGACCGTGTGAGCAAAACGCTGAAGGCCGAAGAGGATTCTTTTAACCGCACGCTGGATAAAGGCCTCGAAGTATTTGAGTCCATCGATAAGTCCTCTGGTCAGATTGCCGGCGCGGACGCCTTCAAACTCTACGACACCTATGGATTCCCGTTCGACCTGACGGAACTGCTCGGCCGCGAAGCGGGGTTGACCGTCGACAGCGACGGTTTCGAAGCATTAATGAACGAGCAGCGCGCGCGTGCGCGCGCGGACCATGCGTCTAAGAAGTCGGTCGTGATGGCTTCGGATAAAACACTCGATGTGGATGAGACCCCGTTCGTCGGTTACGATTCCGTGAAGTGTGAAACCGAAGTGGTTGAGATGCTCGATAACCACACGTTGATCCTGAAGGAAACCCCGTTCTATCCGGAATCTGGCGGGCAGCAGGGCGACCAAGGCGAAATCAAAGGGAACGGTTTCGGCTTCAAAGTCACCGATACGCAGAAGACGCCGGAAGGGATCATTGCCCACAAAGGTGAAATCATTTTCGGCGCACCGGCCAAGGGTATGCCGGTGATCGCCGCGGTCGACCGTTACGGTCGCGGTCAGCTCCGCCGCAACCATACGGCCACCCATCTGTTGAATTCCGCGTTGCGCAAGATTGTGGATCCGAATGTAAAACAAGCCGGATCGCTGGTGGCGAACAACTACCTGCGATTTGACTTTAACCATTTTGAAGCGGTGAATCCGGAGCAAATCCGGCAGATCGAGCAAATGGTAAATCATGAAATCATGAGAAATACCGAGCTCCAGACGGTGGAAATGGAGATGGCCGATGTGCAGAAATCGCCCGATATCCAGGCGGTGTTTGATGATAAATATGGCGACGTTGTCCGCGTGGTCACCATCGGAGAAACTAGTAAAGAACTCTGCGGGGGAACGCACGTTCAGATGACCGGCGACATCGGCCAGTTTCGTATTGTTTCAGAATCATCGGTCGCCGCCGGTATCCGCCGTATCGAAGCCGTTACGGGTCTCGACGCGCTAAACTGGGCGGCCGGCGAGCATGAACTGGTTACGTATTTGAGTCAGAGCCTGAGCGTTAAGCCGCAGGAAATTCCTGAACGGATTAAGGCCATGGCGGAACAGATTAAAGCGGCAGAAAAACAGTTGAAAGAACTCCAGACCAAAGCTGCGGTTTCCAATGTCGATGGCCTAGTGGATCAAGTGGAAGAAACCAATGGGGTAAAAGTGCTGGCTGCCGAGCTGGGCGAAATGCCGATGGATGCCCTGCGTCAGGTGCTCGACGGTCTGCGTCAGAAAATCGACAGTGCGGTTATCGTGGTCGGTTCTTCCAATGATGGGAAAGCCTGCCTCGCGGCCGGCGTCTCCGAAGACCTCGTGGCGAAAGGAATCCACGCCGGAAAACTTATCGGCCAGGTGGCTAAAATCTGCGGTGGCGGTGGCGGTGGAAAACCCGATAAAGCCCAGGCCGGCGGTAAAGACGCCTCAAAAATCGGCGATGCGATTCAGGCCGTTTCCAAAATTGTGGAAGACATGGCGGGTTAAACATTTCCAATGTCTGGAAGAGCAACCCCGTGGCTGAAGCTGCGGGGTTTTCTTTTTCCAGTCCGGGTTTTCATCTTATTTCTGTAACAGGCCGGTGGAGATGGGTAATATATCGGATATGGATACCGGAGACTTGAGGCCTTCTGCGGAAGAACGCGAAGATATTTTTGTGACGACGCGCTGGACACTGGTGCAGCGTGCCGGAGGTTCTGCTCCGGATGCACGTGCCGCTCTGGAGGACATTTGCCGAACCTACTGGTTTCCGCTCTATGCCTATGCTCGCCGTCGCGGTAAATCACCTGAAGATGCGGAAGATTTAACGCAGGCTTTTTTTGTTCGGTTGCTGGAGCAACGATGGATCGAGGATGCAAACCGGGAAAAAGGGCAGTTGCGGGCTTTCCTGATCACGGCGATGAAGCGTTTTATGCTTAAGGAGTGGCGGAAAGCCTCCGCTCAGAAACGGGGTGGGAGTGTGAATATTCTTTCCATTGATGCCGAGTTGGCTGAAGGCCGCTATGCAGGAAGTGTAACACCGAGTCTGGATGCTGACGCGCTGTTTGATCGACAATGGGCGCTGACGGTTCTGAATGCGACCTTCCAACGGTTGGAAACGGAATTTTCGCGCACGGCGAAGAGTGCAGAGTATTCGGTTTTAAAGGAGTCTCTGGTATTGACCCGCGAATCACTCAATTATGCAGATATCGCCGCCCGGCTGGAGATCAGCGAGGGGGCGGCCCGTGTGGCGGTGCATCGCTTGCGCAAACGTTTCCGCGAGGTCTATCGGGCGGAAGTTGCCCATACGTTGCCGGTGGGCGCGGATGTTGACGAGGAAGCGCGCTATTTAGCGGTGAGTCTCACAAAAGGATAAATTTTCAGTAACCAGAGCCTGCTGAGAGGTAAGAGTAGGGTATGAAAACTAACGAAAAGAATACCTGCCCACAATGTGGAAGCCAACTCCAGTTCGATGCTCCCGCCGGTTTATGCCCGGCCTGTGTCATGATTATGAACCTCGCCACGCCTACGCTGATGGACGAAGAGGGTTCGGCTCATAACGTCAAATTTGAAGTTCCGGAACTTAAAGAGATTATTCCACTTTTCCAGCAGCTGGAAATCATTGAACTGCTCGGAAAAGGCGGTATGGGCGTGGTCTACAAGGCGCGACAAAAGCAACTCGACCGCTTTGTTGCACTGAAAATCCTGCCCCGGGAGATTGGTGCAGCTGCGGGATTTTCCGAACGTTTTGCGCGCGAAGCTCAGGCGCTTGGAAAGTTAAACCATCCTAATATTGTTACGCTGTATGAATTCGGAAATGTCGAACGGGCCGGCGGCGATCCGCTGTACTATTTTCTGATGGAATATGTTGACGGACTCAACTTGCGGCAGTTGCTCGGAAACGGGCGCGTTGAGCCGCGCGAGGCGTTGGCCATTGTACCTCAGATTTGCGATGCGTTGCAGTATGCCCACGATCAGGGCATCGTGCATCGCGATATCAAACCGGAGAATATTCTACTCGATCGCCGCGGCAGTGTGAAGGTCGCCGATTTCGGGCTGGCAAAAATTGTGGGCACGAAAGACGACATCTCCACAGCCACCAAGGCCCCATCAACCGGCGATCATCAATCAACGATCGGCCATGTCATCATG
>CAKZQV010000186.1 GCA_937141895.1 uncultured Verrucomicrobiota bacterium | reverse complement strand
CCCCAGCCGTGAAATCTCCGGTATCCATACGGAGCATCCTCCTGCTACTCCTCTTCGGAATGATGCTGGTATTAGGAGCGCGGGTTGGAGGCGGGGAAGAACTGGCGGTGTTTGATCTGTTGCCGTTTGCGCTTTGGATGGGTTCCGCTGTGATCTTGGTACTGTTTTTGAAAGTAGGCGGCTATGCAGGACCGCCCGCGTTGCCGGCTGCCATTTTAATGCTCTCCGTGGTGGGGGTCCTGGTGCGAAGTCGGATGGCGGGTTCGGTAGAAGGCCTGCAAGGGTGGTCGTTATGGATTCAGCCTCTCGGATTTGTCTGGATGTGGGGAGCATGGTGGCTTTCCCGTCGAAATCGATTGGAAGCCTTCAAGAGCTTGGGAAGTCTGTTTTATGCACTTTCATTGATCGTGGTTGTGGCTTTGGTCGTCCTCGGAACCCGTTTTCGAGGCGCGATGTACGGACCCGGAGGTTTGACCCCATCGGAGTTATTAAAACTTTTTGTGCCGCTGGCTCTGGCTGGGTTTTTTGCCGGACAGCAGAAAAAATGGAAAGGCAAAGGATTTTGGAATCCGCCGCCGTTTCAGTTCCTCGTGCTTGGCGGTGGATGGATACTCCTGTGCGGACTTTTGGTTCTTCAGCGGGATATAGGAATGGTGGTGTTGCTCAGTTTTATGATGATGGTTATGTTGGTGCAGGTAACTCATTCCTGGAGCTGGGCGGTTCTAAGTACGGCTGCCATGGCTGGAGGTGGATGGTTGGTGTGGACCTTTCTGTCACATGGAGCCAGACGATTAGAGGCCTGGTTGGATCCTTTCGCCGATCCCACAGGTTCGGGGTGGCAGGTGCTTCAAGGCTTGAGCGGACTGTATGCTGGAGGATTAGCCGGAACAGGAATTGGGGAAGGGGAACCGGACCGACTCCCCATTGCAGCCTCGGATTTTGTGTATGCGGTGTATGGCGAAGAACTAGGCTTTATCGGCTGCGTGCTTTTACTTGTGTTGGTGGCCGGGCTGATAAAACAATGCGCCATGTCTTCCAGTAGAAATCCGAATGCCTTTTCGTCATTGGTCGCTATAGGATTGACCGCTCAACTCGCGATCCAGTTTTTTGTCAACATCGCCGGAGTAGTGACCCTGTTGCCGGTAACCGGAATCACGCTCCCCTACATCAGCCAAGGCGGAAGCAGCTTCTGGGTGGCCAGCATTCAGTTCGGGCTGCTGATGGGAATTGGGGATTTGAAGAAAGGTCACTGAATGCATGTGTGAAATGAAAAATGTAATCAGAATACGAACGTCGAACTTTGAACGTTGAACGTCCAACTTCGAAGGATGACCGATGCAAAACTACTTCGATGTTCAACGTTCAGCGTTGGACGTTCAACGTTCGATTTCAGGTGCTGTACCCCTGAGTTCTGGGAAGGCTCATTGGAACTTACTCTTAAATGCCTGTTGCCCCAACGGGGCATCACATTCCAGCCCGGGGCAGCGCCCGGGGTGTGGGGGTGGGCGCTAAAACGCATTTAATCATGCCTTCGGCAGACAAGCCTGCGATGTATCTCTAGGATTAAGGGCTTAAACTGAGTTCTGGTATTCATCAAACCCTGACAAGCTTACCGTGATTGAGAACGGACTTCCGAACAGCGGAAGAGGATTGCATGACGGGTTCCGAGCCTCGGAAGAACGTTTACCCTCATCGGACGGATTTTACGGCGTTCGATCAAGGGTCTGGTTGTGACTTCCCGTAGTTGCTTCTACCAATCTCCCATTAATATATTTATGTAAAATACTAGAAATGAACGTCTGATAAGGAAGGCCTTCATGTAGCGCTGCTTTTTGAAAATGCATAAGATCACGCTCCGTCATACGGATGTTTACCCGTTTATCTTTCCGCATTGTTGATTTGGCGGATTCGCGGTAACGCACAAATTCCTGAGCCGAATTTGGAATTTGCTTCCATTCTCCGTTTTCAACGGAGTCTAAAATTTCTTTTTCTTCACTTGTCAGTTTCATGATTTTTTTCTCCAAGATAAACCTTAGTCATTTTTCGGCTAGGAATAATTGTCTTCATAAAAATGATATTCTCATCCTCAACGAACGGAACAATCCAAGCATATCCTTCTATATTCACGATAAAGATACGCTGTCCTGCATAGTTAACCTGATTGGGATGTTCAACGGTGTCCAATAAACCATCATGCGTTAAGTGATAGACGATGTCCTCAAACGTGACACCGCGCTCTTGCTTGAGAAGTTCATTTTTTTCATCACTCCAATCGAACAGCCTCATAATCTATTTGTATTACAATGTGTGCACTATGGCAACACAATTTACTCAATAGATTTCACAACGTCTAGGCAATCGGACTGTGTACTGTCGATTCGGTTGGCCTTATGGTTCTAATTTTTGATTTTCCTGCTGATCAAGCCAATCATTTGGTAGCTTGCTGGCATCTGTTGAGTAAAATTCATCCGTCCATTTTTTCTGATTGTAGGATGACATCGTTGAGACCTTCAAAAAGGCTTTTCCGTCTTTGACACCCATAAACTCGGTTTGTCGCATTGATTCCGGATTCCTCTCCAGCATGGCTTGAAATTCGGTGGCAGAAACTGCCTCAGGATCTTTACATCC
>CAKZQV010000185.1 GCA_937141895.1 uncultured Verrucomicrobiota bacterium | reverse complement strand
TTCCTGATCGACGAAGTGGTCTTTTCCGGCATGCGCATATTTATATTTTACGTCGCCTTTTTCCGGCTTCGGTCCGCTTTGCAGGTGTTTGGGGACGGGGAGGGTGCGGCCGTTTTCAACATCATCCAACGCTGAGTTTACCGCGGCATAGGCCGCATTGCTTTTCGGGGCGCAGGCCAGATAGGTGGTGGCCTGCGCCAGGGTGATGCGTGCTTCCGGCATTCCGATAAATTCCACCGCTTGCATGCAGGATACGGCTAGCGTGATGGCGCGCGGGTCTGCATTTCCAATATCCTCTGACGCCAGAATAATCAGGCGTCTCGCAATAAATCGTGGGTCTTCGCCGGCATAGAGCATTTTGGCTAGCCAATAGACGGCGGCATTGGGATCGGAACCGCGCACGCTTTTAATAAAGGCCGAAATCGTGTCGTAGTGCTCGTCCTCGTCGTGGTCGTAGTTTACGGCTTTTTTCTGAACCGATTCTTCAATCTCATGTTTGGTAAGATGAACAATGCCTGAATCGTCGGGCGGAGTCGTTAGTGCAGCAATTTCCAACGCATTGAGCGATCGCCGGGCATCGCCCTCGCAGACGGAGGCCAAATGATTCAGCGCTTCCTCGTTGGCCGTGACCAACCCGTTTACCCCCTGCGGCGCTTCCAGCGCGCGGGTCAAAACTTTAACAATCGATTCTTCGGAAAGCGGCTGAAGTTGGAAAATCTGGGAACGGGAATTGAGCGGGGTATTGATAAAGAAAAACGGATTATGCGTGGTGGCGCCGATCATGATGATGTCGCCGTTTTCTACGTAGGGCAGGAGTACATCCTGCTGTGATTTGTTGAAACGGTGAATTTCGTCGATGAACAGAATCGTATCCTGCCCATTCATTTTTTTCCAATGACTGGAACCCTCAAGAATTTTCCGAAGGATGGAAACATTGGCCAGTACGCCGCTGGTTCGTTCAAACCGCCGATTGGTTGTTTTGGCAATCACTTCCGCCAGCGTGGTTTTTCCGCAGCCGGGCGGGCCGTAGAGAATAATGGAGCTGATGCGGTCAGCCTCGATGGCGCGGCGCAGGAGTTTGTCGTCGCCCAGAATATGTTCCTGGCCTTCGATTTCCTCCAGCGTCTGCGGGCGCATGCGCGCCGCAAGCGGGGCCGTGCCGGCTCCAGCTTTCGCCTTGGGTTTTTCGGATGATCCGCTGAAGAGATCCATGAAGAGATGGTACAGGATGCGGGATTCAGGTTGCAAGATGAGGTGTATTCTGAATCAAAATAAAAAAAATGAAGTAAGGAAAAGGAACCCCGCGTTGGCCGTATACTGAAGCGAACCTCTATCACCGTGGTAATAGATGTGGGTGCCAATCTGACCGGTTTCCAGAACCCTCCCTTTTTCAAGGGCATGTGGGCACATGGCCGAAAGTTCAGCTCCCTTTATAATGTCATTGGGTAAGAGGAGTTACCTCATACTCGCACCACGTAGGGCATTGATTCCTTTCCTTAACTTCTGAGTACACGCTACCATTCGGGACTCAAAATCACCATGAAAAAATCTATTTTCGATCAATTTTTTCGAGTTGAAATTTGCTAATTCCCACGCCCTCAGATAGTTTATTGTTATGGAGAGTTTGAAAAAAATCCTACTGGATAAGAACCATGCCGGCATTCAATTCTTAAAATATGCGTTCTGCGGCGGGATCGCCTTTTTTACCGATATGGCGACCTTCTTTATCTGCGGCTGGAAATTTTTTCCATCGCTTAAAGACGATGAGTTATTGGTGAAGCTCTTTCATATCGATGTTGAGCAGGTGTCGGATGCCGAACGCTCCATGAACTTTATCATCTGCAGTGCCCTTGCCTTTATGATTTCCAACTTTGTGGCCTATGTGCTGAATGTGCTGTTTGTCTTCAGGGCCGGAAAGCACAGCTTCTGGAAAGAGTTCGGACTGTTCTATCTGGTTTCGGGAATCAGCATCACCATCGGCACAGCGCTTGGGGCCGGGATGGTGTATATGTTTGGGCTCAGCGCCCTGTTTTCCTATGTGGCCAAAGCCTTTTCATCCACCATGATCAACTATGCCGGTCGGAAGTTTTTTATCTTTCACGGCTGATCAGTAGATCCGGGCCATAGTGCTGCAATCTCATCAGCCTGAACCTGTGTATTAAAGCGTTCCCAAAGAATTCCATTGCAGTCGGTTTCGGATGAAAACGAATCTGCATCAGGATCTTCCCAACCCAGATGACGCAGCTCGCCGGGTTTGCACGTTGGATCATTCCGCACGGAAACATTGAGGGTATCGGTTCGCCAAAGCGCATACTCGTTTTCAATTACCAGTACCGGCTCAGCACCCAAGCGTTGCGTATATTCCTGTACCGTTGATTCAATGTCATGCGTTGAAAGGGCAAGATGGAGT
>CAKZQV010000184.1 GCA_937141895.1 uncultured Verrucomicrobiota bacterium | reverse complement strand
AGGAGCATGGTGGCGAATTTATTATTCGTGAACTGATATTTTTCAGCATCAAACTCCAACGTTCCACCCAGGTGTTGAGCAATGCACCCCAGTGTGAACATCTGCGCCAGCGGTCCGGCAATCGAGAATGGCGAAGTGGTTTTCCCTTCCCCCTTACAGGCCAGCAAAAAACTCTCGTAGTGATTGGGGTTTTTGCCGAAGTCACGCGGCAATGCCCCCGCCTTCAGCAGTTCACGCATTTTTTCGTAGGGAACCACCTGAAGAATATCGCCGTGATGCCCGCCATGAAGAACATAATCCTTGGTATAAATAAACTTGCCGGGATTATCCGAGACCTCCGACTTCTCATACTCTTGAGGAACGGGCGGCTTGTTGTTCCTGCCGTCATACCAGTCAATATCCATCGGCGGCATCCCGTTACGGGCGGGAAATTCAAAATTAATGGTGGATTCTACGGGAAAGATCAGGTCATTGCGGCCTTTCAAATGTTTGGCCGTGATTCGTTCCGGCAGCCCCAGCTCCAGAAACTCATGAATCGTATCAAGGAGATGGGCTCCCCAGTCACCAAAACAGCCGGTCCCGAACTGATGCCATCCGCGCCAGTTTCCTGGATGCAGCTTATTGCTATAGTCAAAGTTCTTCGCCGTTGATCCCAGCCAAAGATCCCACTCCAGATGGTTTGGCATTTTTTCGCCGTGTGGATATTCTTTTACGTCACCCCAGCCGTGCCAGCGACGCCCCTTGTTCATATAGGCATCCACATGCGTGACATCCTTGATGATGCCCGCCTCTTTCCATGCTTTGAACTGATAATAGTTGTTTTCGGAATGCCCTTGATTACCCATCTGCGTCACCACGCCATATTTCTGCTCGGCGCGCATCATGAATCCCACTTCCTGAAATGTTCGCGCCATGGGCTTTTCAACATAGACATGCTTACCCAGTACCATCGCCATCATGGAAGCCGGAAAATGCGAATGGTCGGGCGTGCAGACGAGAACGGCATCAATTTCATTGCCCATTTTGTCGAACATGACCCGGAAATCGGTGAATTTTTTCGCACTGGAAAACTTTTCCTCCATTTCGGCGGTATGCTTACTGCCTAATGCGACATCGCATAAAGCTACGATATTGGCAATTCCGGTCTGATTCACAGACTTCAACACGCCAGTCCCGCGATTTCCTATTCCGACACAGGCCACATTAACCTTGCCGTTCGCCCCAAGCACGCGACCGGGGATCAACGTCGCCGCGGCCGTGGCACCGGTCAACAAAGAAAGATTTCTTCGGGAAATGGAATGAGACATACCTGAACCTCGTTATATGTTGTAGTACTGCTCCCAGCCTTTACGGACCTCGTCCTTCAGCAGGCTGTTTGCGTTTTTGTTGTTGGTAATCTGCTTGGTCGTACGATCAAACTCGAATGTGCCACCCAAGCGCTGCGCCATGCAACCCAGAGCAAACATCTGGCTGAGTGGACCCGCCACCGAAAATGGCGAGCGTGTTTTTTCTTCTCCCAAGCAAGCCAGAATAAAGTTTTCGTGGTGTGTCGATTTCCCCTTGGCCGACACCTTCGGCAGTTTACCGACCTTCAGCAGTTCGCGCATTTTTTCATAGGGCACAATCTGCAGCACGACGGAATGATGGCCGCCCTTGAAGACATAGTCCTTCGAATACATAAATTTGCCCGGTTCCGCCAATGGCTCAACCCCTTCGATGTCCGGTACTGGTGCCGCGTTGCCCTGTCCGTCGTACCAGTCGATATCCATGGCCGGCATACCGTTTCGTTCCGGAAACTGGAAATTGATGACGGAGGCCAGCGGGAAGATGTAATCGTTACGGCCCTCCAGTTTTGCGGCCGAAATTTTTTCAGGAAGACCGAGCTCCAGAAACTCATGAATGGTATCCAGAATATGCGCGCCCCAGTCGCCGAAACAGCCGGTCCCGAACTGATGCCAACCGCGCCAGTTTCCATAATGCAGTTGGTCGCTATAGTCGGCCGGGTTTGGAGTGGTTCCGTTCCAGACATCCCAGTTAATCCGCCGGGGCTTGGGATCCGCGGAGGGAAGACCCTTCACCGGACCCCAGTTATGCCATCTGCGAACGATCGTCATCTGCGCATCCACATGCGTGACATCCTTGATGATTCCGGCTTCTTTCCACGCCTTGAACTGAAAATAGTTATTGCCGGAATGCCCTTGGTTGCCCATTTGAGTGACCACCCCGTATTTCTTTTCTGCGCGCATCAGCAACTCACATTCCTGAAACGTGCGCGCCAACGGCTTTTCAACATAGACATGCTTGCCCAGCATCATCGCCGCCATCGTGATCGGAAAATGGGCGTGGTCGGGAACGCCGATGCAGACCGCATCAATTTCGTTCCCCATTTGATCGAACATGTCTCGGAAATCGCGGAATTGAGGAACGTTCGGATGCGCCGCCGCATTCGCCGCTGGCGTATGCTTTTTGCCCATCCATCCAATTTCTCCTTCACTCCAGTACCCCACCGGGCCGTCGCTGTCTATATCGATATCGCATAACGCAACAATGTTCACATTCGGGTCCGCCGCAAACGTTCGCAGAATATTACCGCCCTGCTGACCAATCCCGATCGCCGCCAGATTCACCTTCTGATTTGCACCCAGAACACGGCCCGGAATCATCGACCAGCCTGCCGTCGCAGTCCCCGCGATTAAACTCTGTCTTCTCGAAATTGGCATCTATTCTCCTTCTTCCCCTACCGCTGGGCGAACCTAACCAGCCACCACTTAAAAACGCCTATCAATTGGATCTTGAAAACTCAAATTTATTTTGTAACTTTTAATTACAAATAAAGTTCCCTGTCCATCGAACCCCCATAGTCAACGTCGGGATTCATGTACATATTAACTAACGTCACCCAACCAGGAGTTGTGTCCTATGAATATGATTATTTTCACCTTAACCGCCGCCCTCACAACGGTCGCAGTGCACGCCAATCAGGTTTCCGAGAGTCAGCAGAAGTATGTCAAAAAATATGCAAAACAGGTCAATGTGCCCAATCCGGCCGAAATGCTGATCAACATCACCCCGGAGCCGGAGCTCACTAAAGGATTCACGAGCCTTTATAACGGAAAGAACCTCGATGGCTGGATCCAGAAAGGCGGTGCACACAAATACGAAGCCAAAGGCGATGCCATTGTCGGCACTTGCATCCCAGGGGAAGTCAACGCCTTTCTTTGCCCGGAAAAAGAGTATTCTGATTTCATCTTCACCTGTGAAATTAAATGGGAAGTGGACGGAAACTCCGGCGTAATGATCCGTGCCCGGACCAAGCAGGAAAACGGAAACCCGCGCGTTTACGGCCCCCAGTGCGAAATGGAAGGCATCAACAATGCCCGCGGCTGGTCCAGCGGCATCTACGGCGAAGCGGCCGGCGGATGGATCTATCCGCTCTGGCTCGAAGCCCACAAACCCGTCCGCGAATCCCTCAATAAAAAAGGATGGAACCGTCTGACCGTCGCAGCCAAAGGCGACACCATCAAAACCTGGCTCAACGGCCACCCCTCAGCCCACTGGAAAACAGATGAATATAAAACAGGATTTATCGGGCTCCAGGTGCACAAAGGTAAAAACGGCATTATCCACTTCCGAAATATTAAAATTAAAGAACTCTAGCCTGAACTGAACCGGAGATGAAAAAGGTCGTGAAATATCTTCTGGCCGCCGGAGCCGCGGCACTCACTTGTTTCGGCGCTGCCCTGAAATCCGTACCGGCCTGCACCACCGCCGCGTCCGCGTCCGACGCGGTGGCTGAATTTTCCATGGTGGGAGAATATCTTTCCCTCGATGGAAAATTCGCCCTCCAGGCCACACTCCTACCCGACCAAACCTTTCTTACCGCTCAGTACCGCGGCGGTTTACCCGGCGACGGATGGGACCAATCCCCCATCATTTCTTCCACCAAAACCGCCGGCGAACTGAAAACCAAACTCAAAGGTTTCCAACGGGTGGAACGCCAATCGCCAACCCTTGGAAAACCGCAGCCTGCCGACGCAATCCTCAGATTTCCCGAAGATTTTACGCAGGTTAAAAACGGCATCATGAGGGCCGGAGCAAAAACCCGCAAAAACATCGGCTCATTCCACATGCATCTCGAATTTATGATTCCCTTCAAACCTGCCCGGAATCTTTCCAATCAGGATCGCGGAAACAGCGGCATCTACATATTCAATAATTATGAAATCCAAATACTCGATAGTTTTGCGCTCGACTTCAACCACCCCGAAAATAATGCCAACAAGATCGAATCCAGCAACATGCAGTGGTGCGGCGCACTCTATAAAACAAAAACCCCTGACCTCAATATGACCTACCC